>JAOUOQ010000081.1 GCA_029880275.1 Candidatus Aminicenantota bacterium
TGCCCTGAGGATGGTGGTGCGAAGGGCTATAGATAAGAGGGAGCTGATTTTAAAGAACATATTCCTCCAGGAAGAGTTGAAAACCAGGATAGGCAAGGTGGAGATTATCGGGAAGAGCAAGGCTATCCAGGAGGTTCTCAAGCTGACAAGAAAGGTCGCTCCCACTGATAGCACGGTGCTCATCACCGGGGAGAGCGGCACCGGCAAGGAGCTGATAGCCCGTTCCATTCATCAGCTCAGCCCTCGACATCAGAAGCCATTCGTCACCGTCGACTGCGGTGCCCTGGTGGAGACCCTGTTTGAGAGCGAGCTTTTTGGACATGTCAAGGGTTCTTTCACCGGGGCGGTGGCCACTAAGTATGGAAGATTCGAGATAGCCAACGGAGGAAGTATCTTATTCGATGAGATAGGCAACATCGGACCCAATATCCAGGCCAAGCTCCTCCGGGTGATTGAGGAGAAGGAGGTCACCAGAGTGGGGAGCTCACAGGTCATCAAAGTGGATGTGCGCCTAATAGCGGCTACCAACAAAAACCTCAGGAAAGAGGTCACGGAGGGCAATTTTCGCGAAGACCTCCTCTACCGGCTGCAGGTAGTACCCATCAATTTGCCCCCCCTCAGGGAACGGAAAGAAGATATCTCTCTATTGGTAGAGTACTTTGTGGAGAAATTCTCCCAAAAGATGAAGAAGCCGAAAAAGGCAATCAGCCACCAGGCAATGGAGAAGCTGTGCCAGTATAGCTGGCCGGGCAATGTAAGAGAGCTGGAGAATACCATAGAGCGGGCGATAGTCTTGAGCGATAGGGAGACCATAGAGCTTGATGACCTTTTCCCCTCAAGCCATTATATCACTCCTCAGGAAGAGCCGGACCCTGCCGGACTTAAGACCCTCTCCGAAATGGAAAAAGAACATATAATACGAACACTTCACAAATTACAGGGAAACAAAAGTAAAGCAGCGGAAAGTCTGGGCATTGACCGCAAAACACTGCGGGCAAAGATGAAGAAATACGGCATAGATTAACCCCCCTATGGTGGGGAAATTCTCTCCTCTATGGGGTAAAATTACCCACCCTGACCACCATAGCTTGAACCTTGCAACACCCCTTACCTTCTCTGCTCCACGGCATCTCCTTTATTATCAGCTAATTACGAGAGAGGCGCTTCGGGCGATATACCGTGTCAGTTGGCATACAATATGCTTATAAACAGTCTGGTGACTGTTATGATGAAGAATAAGGGAAGCATCCTCATTATGGAGCCCAACCCAGAGGATAGGGAGGGCTTCGCTGTCGCCTTAAGGCGCCAGGAATACGAAGTGCACACTTGCGGCAATTTCGTGAATGCCCTTGAAAAGTTAAGGAAAAAAGATTTCGATTGCGTTATAATTAATACCTATTTGCCGGGACTGAAGGGATATGAGGCAGCTTCCATATTGAGGCAGTTCTCCCCGACCACCGAGCTTATTATGATTACCAACGATAACACAAGAGAACTGGAAGCCAGAAGCAGAGAGGAGAATATTTTTTATTATTATGTCAAATCTCCCGATATCGAAGAGTTGGTTTTAGCAGTGAACAATCTATTCGAAAAATTGAAAGTGGGGAAAGCATCTCATGTTCCATATTCCTCTAAGCATAAAAAATCTTCACGGTAACGCCTTATGAATATGAAGGAAAAGTTAAAAATCTTAATAATCGATGATGAAGCTTCCATCAGGGATTCGTGCTCTCAGGTGCTCTCCAAAGAGGGGTATATAACTGAGACCGCCGAAGACGGCAGCGTTGGTCTGGAAAAGGTGAAGAAGACCAAACCCGACCTGGTGCTGGTGGACCTTAAGATGCCGGGTATCAGCGGGATGGAAGTTTTAGAGAGCTTGAAGGAGATTGACCCCGATATTGTCTCCATTGTGATCACCGGCTATGCTACCATTGAATCGGCGGTGGAAGCGATGAAACTGGGTGCCTATGATTATGTTCCCAAACCCTTTACCCCCGACGAGCTGCGCCTCATCACCAACCGAGGACTGGAAAAGAGAAGGCTACTACTGGAAACAGCTACGCTCAGGCAGGAGAAGAAGCAGATGGAGGAAAATTTTATCTCCCTGGTTACCCACGAACTGCGCAGCCCCCTGATCGCGGTGAAGCAGTACTTCGATGTCATTCTTGATGAAGAGATAGGCGGCAAGCTCAAAGTCAAGCAGAAAGAGATGCTCGGCCGCGCCAGCGAACGGATAGATGGTCTTATGAAATTAGTCAATGACTGGCTGCAGATGATGGGCATCAAAGAAGAGGAGATAGCTAAAAGGTCGCAAGACTTCGACCTGAAGCCCTTATTAGGGGAAGCTATGGAACTGTTGCAGCCCCTCGCAGATAAGAGCGAGGTTGCTCTTCAATTGAAGCCGCTGGACGATATCCCCCGTGCGCATGGTGATAAAATCACCCTTACGCATGTCTTTCTCAATATCATCAGCAACGGCATAACATATAATCGCAAGGGAGGAAAGGTAACTGTCAGCTTGAGAGAAGATGGGGAATTCCTGGCCGTAGATGTCGCTGACACGGGCATGGGCATACCTGAGGAGAGTCTCCCCCTGATTTTCGACCAGTTTTATCGTGTGAGAGGAAAAGGGACCCGAAAGCTCATCGGTACCGGACTGGGGCTTTCCATTGCCAAGCGGATTGTAGAAGCTCATAAGGGTCAGATTAAAGTTCAAAGCACCCTTGGTAAAGGCAGCACCTTTACCGTGCTGCTGCCCAGGGCGCCGCAACACAAAAAACAAAAAAGCAAAAAAAGTCCATAAGAAAGGCAAGGGTCTAAACCTTAACCCCATAACAATTAAAGGTCGAGGCGATGGATAAAAAAATATTGATTATTGACGATGATGAGGATTTTGTGGCCATAACCAAAACGATTTTTGAGACAAAATCCTTCCAATGTGTCACTGCCTATTCAGCCAAGGAGGGATTACAGAAGATAAAGAAGGAGAATCCAGACCTGATCATCGTTGATGTGATGATGGAGGATATGACCGCGGGGTTCAGGCTTGTCAATACTTTGCGCACAGCGGAAGAGGATTCGGAATACCACCCCTACAGCAAAATTCCCCTGTTGATGGTCACTGTTTTTGAGGATGTGACCAAAATAGACATCCAGAAAAAAGCAGGCACCACCTTGCTGCCGGTCGACGAGTTCATGAGGAAGCCGGTAAAGCCGCGGGAACTGCTGGCTAAAGCAGAGAAGATGTTAGCTTAAGTAACTTCTTGCGGAAAATAGCAGTTAGCTCTTGCAAGATTATACTTCTCAAAGGACAAAGAATGGCGGATTCTCGTCAAGAGAGAAAAAGGGGCAAAGTGCCCGATGAAGCTGCTCCCAATGACACCCCACCAAGGGATAAGTTGCTGCAGGCAGATAGGTTGGTGGCAGTGGGAATGCTCTCCCGTGATGTAGCCCATCGGCTCAACAGCCATCTGACCGGTATCCTTACCTATGCCCATTTCTTGTTGGACGAGATTCCCGAGGCCGACCCCAAAAGAGAGTATGCGGAGACAATATTAAAAGAGACCAACAGCTGCCGGGACATTATTGCACAATTCCAGGAGTTTGTCAGGGGAGGCACCGCGGAGATAGCAATAACCGACCTTAACGAGGTGATTGAAAAGCTTTTCTTCCTTCTGGAGCGCAAAGCTACCATGCAGAGTGTGAAATTGGTGAAAAAATTAGGCAAAGGGCTTCCCCATCTAACCCTCAATGTGGCTCAGGTAAGGGATGCCTTCTGGAACTTAATGACCAATGCCCTGGAAGCCATGCCCAAAGGGGGAAGCCTTACCATAGAAACCACCATGGATAAAGCGAATAACCTCCTGGTGGCAGAGTTTACCGATAGCGCCCCTCACATCCCTCAAGAGGATATGCCGCACCTATTCGAGCCATTTTCTGCCGTTCGCCCTCAACAAGCTGGCTTAGGACTTTATTCCACCTATTGGATTATTAATAATCTGGGGGGAACAATAGAAGTTAAAAGCAAACCCGGTCGGGGGAACACTTTTATTATTAAGCTTCCTCCCGCTGATAAGGTATAGGGAGGAGAAGCAATACCATATGGTGATGTGCGTTGATAGGAATAGCCCTTGGTGGCACTATTATAGGAGATGTAGATTATGGAAAAGAAAATGAGCATCTTAGTAGTGGACGATGAGCCAATTGTGTGCGATAGCTGCAAGAAAATACTGACTGAGAAAGGGTTTACCGTCGAAACGGCTCTCAATGGCGAAGAAGCCCTCAAAACTTTTAAGAAGGGGGATTTCGATATCGTCATCGTCGATTTAAAGATGCCGGGCATTGATGGAATGGAGGTCTTACGAAGCGTCAAAAAAAGCAAGCCCGAGGTTGATGTGCTTATGATCACAGGCTATGGCACCATCCCCTCGGCTGTAGAAGCCATGAAAATAGGCGCTGCCGACTATGTTCCCAAGCCCTTTACTCCTAAAGAGCTGGGGCAAATTATCTCCCAGGTGGTGGAAAAAAGGAGCAAATTAGTCGCCGAGAAAGCGCCCAAGAAAGGAGCCATCCTGTTAGATGTCTTCAAGAAGCCTCCTAAAGTCGTCTATCATCCAGAGCGTGTCTGGGTGAAAGATATCAAGATAGAAGAGGCGCTGGATGAGAATTTCCTCAACCAAGTCCGGTCCACTCCCGGGGGTGAGCGGGTGATGGACTGCATGCAGTGCGGCACCTGCAGTGGCTCCTGTCCACTTAGCTATCGGATGGACTATACTCCGCGGGAAATCAACGCCATGGTCAGAGCAGGTCTGCGGGATGAGGTTCTCTCCAGCAACAGCATCTGGATGTGCTCATCCTGTTACCTGTGCACGGTTCGCTGCCCACGACAGATAAAAATAACCGACATTATGTACGTCCTCAAGAACCTTGCCATGAAAGATAAAAGATTTCTCAAAAAAGCTAAGTCCCCCTTGCTCTCCAGGTATTTTGTCGACATTGTCAACCGATACGGGAGAAACCACGAGCTGGAGTTGACTTTGAGGTTCTTTTTGCGAACCAATCCCAAAGCCATATTGAAGCACTCCTTTATGGGATTGCGATTATTCCTGCGGAAGCGGTTCACCTT
Source organism: Candidatus Aminicenantota bacterium (assembly GCA_029880275.1). GTDB lineage: Bacteria > Acidobacteriota > B3-B38 > Guanabaribacteriales > B3-B38 > Guanabaribacterium. Next base: position 5,126 of record JAOUOQ010000081.1, read on the forward strand.
ATTCCCCAAGAGAATCAAAAACATCAATCAACTGAGAACCATGGTAAGAAAGGCTGAAGCCTTAGGAGGTTTGCGATGAAATACACCTATTATCCTGGCTGCTCGCTGGAAGTCTCATCCAGGTCCTATAATGACAGTGCCTTAGCGGTATCCGAACTGCTGGGCGTTGAGCTGGTAGAACTGGAAGACTGGAACTGCTGCGGGGCTACTGTATATCTCTCTTATGAGGAGCTCATCTCCTTCAGCCTCTGCGCCCGTAATTTAGCTTTAGCCGAGAAATATGACCGCGATCTGGTCGTTCCCTGCAGCTCTTGTTATACCAGCCTCATGAAGACCGCTTCCTACATTCAGGAGAATGCAGATCTGAGAGATAAAATCAACCAGGCTTTGCAGGCAGCCGGCTTGGAATATAAAGGAAAGGTGAACATAAAGCATCTGCTTGAGGTTTATATTAAAGACATTGGTTTAGATGCTATTAAATCAAAGGTAAAAAGGGAGCTAAAAGGACTAAAGGTGGCTCCCTATTACGGGTGCCAGATTGTCCGACCATTACATGGATTTGACGATCCGGAGAACCCCACCTCTTTAGACAGGCTGATAGAAGCCTTAGGGGCCACACCTGTTTATTTCCCCAACAAGACAAGCTGTTGCGGAAGCTCACTCATTGCTACCAATGAAGAGCTTGCCTTCCGAATGCAAAAAGACTTGCTATTGTGCGCTGCTGGAAATGATGCCGAGGTCATCATCACCGTGTGCCCCCTCTGTCATATGGCCCTGGATGCCTACCAGAAAGGGGTGGGGAAAATGTATGGCTTCAACTTCAAAATACCGGTTTTGCACTTTACCCAGTTGATGGGTTTAGCTTTGGAGATTCCTTCCAGGAAGCTGGGCATCAAAACCGGCTTAGTTCCATTGAACAAAGCCTTAACGGCTTACATATAGAGGATGGTGAGTTATCATGGAACCGAGAATTGGTGTCTATATATGCCATTGCGGCACTAACATTGCCGGAAAGGTGAATGTTGAGGAAGTGGCGGAGTTTGCCGGTAAACTCCCTTATGTCGTCGTGTCGAAGGCTTACAAATTCATGTGCTCCGACCCGGGTCAAAACCTCATCGTGGAGGATATCAAACAGCATAAACTCAACCGCGTGGTAGTAGCCGCCTGCTCCCCTACCATGCACGAGCCCACCTTCAGGAGAACCTGTCAGGAAGGAGGGTTAAATCAGTATCTGTTCCAGATGGCTAATATCAGGGAGCACTGTTCCTGGGTCACCGAGGATGAAGCATCAGCCACCGAAAAGGCTAAGTCAATAATTGCCGGGGCGGTGTATAAGGCTACTTATTTAGAGCCCCTGGAAGTCAAAAAAGTAAAAATCAACCCCAATACCCTTGTGGTAGGAGGGGGAATAACCGGCATCCAGGCGACTTTGGAAATAGCAGACTCAGGGCACAAAGTCTATCTGGTGGAGAAGGAGCCCTCCATCGGGGGACATATGGCTCAGTTTGATAAAACCTTCCCCACCCTGGACTGCGCCGCCTGCATACTTACCCCAAAAATGGTGCAGGTGGCTCAACATCAGAATATCAAGCTATTTACCTACAGTGAGGTTTTAGAGGTCTCCGGCTTTGTCGGCAATTTTAAGGTGAAAATTCTCAAGAAAGCTCGCTATATCGACCCCGATAAGTGCAATGGATGCGGTGAGTGCGCTCTCAAATGCCCTATTAAGGTACTCAGCGAATTTGATGAGGAACTGGGCATGAGAAGAGCAATCTATAAACCCTTCGCCCAGGGTGTCCCCAATTTATTTACCATTGACAAAGAGCATTGCACCAAAATCCTCAAAGATAAATGCGGGCTGTGCGAGAAGATATGTCCCCGAGGGGCGATAGACTATGAGCAAAAAGATGAAATCATTGAGGTCAGTGTGGGGGTTATCATCTTAGCAACAGGATTTCAAATCTTTGATGCCCGCCAGATGCCCCAATACGGCTACGGCAGGCTGGACAATGTCATGACCAGCCTTGAGTTTGAGCGACTGTGCAGTGCCAATGGTCCCACAGGGGGGAAGATTGTATTGAAAGACGGAACCGAGCCCAAGAGCGTAGGGATACTGCACTGCATAGGGAGCCGTGATGACCGGTTCCACCCCTACTGCTCTCGAGTCTGCTGTATGTATGCTCTGAAATACTCCCACCTCATAAAGGAGAAAACCGGAGCCGAGGTGTACCAGTTCTATGTCGACATGCGCTGTTTTGGTAAAGGCTATGAGGAGTTTTACAACAGACTGCTGGAAGAGGGAGTGCGCTTTGTGCGCGGAAAAGCAGCCGAGGTCACCGATTTTGCCGTTTACAAAGGAGAAGAGGGAAAGCTCATTGTCCGATGCGAGGATACCGCCATTGGAGCCATCAGAAGAATACCATTAGATATGGTGATCCTGGCTAATGCCCTGGAGGCAAGGGATGATGCTAAGGAGCTTGCTCGCATCTTCTCCATCAACACCGGAGCCGATGGCTTCTTTATTGAGAAGCACCCCAAGCTGGCTCCCGTCTCTACCACTACTGATGGGGTGTTCATCGCCGGTTGCTGCCAGGGCTGTAAAGATATCCCCGATGCCGTTGCCCAGGGTGCAGCAGCCGCCTCAGAAGCGCTGTCGTTGATAGACAGAGGGGAGGTGGAGATTGAGCCTTATACCTCGATAATCAATGCGGATTTGTGCAGTGGATGCAAGACATGCGTAGAGCTGTGCCCTTATACTGCCATAGAATTTGATGAAGAGAAGAATGTATCGGTAGTTAATGACGCCCTGTGCAAGGGTTGTGGCACCTGTGTCGCCGCTTGCCCCTCGGGAGCGGCTACTGCTC
>JAOUOQ010000082.1 GCA_029880275.1 Candidatus Aminicenantota bacterium
GAGCTGGGGTTGGGCTTTATCCCATACTCCCCTGAGCTCCCGCAGAAAGATATTCACGGTTACCTTCCCTATCCCTTTTCCCAGGTCCATCAGCCGATTCTCCAGGTCTCCGGCGTCCGATGCCCGGAGGTGTAATCGGTTGAGGTCATCCTGATATCTTTCTACCAGAGCGCCCATCACCTCGAGGAGCTTGGTAGCTGTTTTGAAGTCGTAGCGGACATACCCTCCGGCATCCAGTATCTCCACCAGCCCATCCCACCCTGTTTCCAGGATGCTCTGCGGTGTGATAACTCCGCGTCTGTCAAACTCCTCATAGGTCTTTATGGCAATGCCTTCGCCGATGCGAGCACCGAATAGGATGGAGGCGAGGAACCATTTGAATATCTCCTCCGATTTCCCTTGCCGAAGCTCAATCCCCAGGGAGCGGGAGAAGCTCCCCCCTGCCTTTTCTACCACCGATTTCAGCTTGTCTTTCTGTTTCATCCTACCACCCCTCAGAGGGGAACGGGATATGGAGACCAGCCTTTTTAAGGCGGGCGATGGTGGTCGGATAGGGGTCGCACACCTCGTCTTCCACATAATCGCGGTATCCGAGGGATTTGAGACGAGCGATGACATCCTTTCTCTCCTCGGCGGGCATCAGCCGTGGGTCGCTCATACAGGCGATATGGAAGCTCACTCTCTCCTGCAGAAGATGCTCTACCGCCCGGAAGGGAAGCTCATAGAATTCCCCCCTGGCTCCCGTCCTCCGCTGGAATCCCTGCGGGTTGCCCCCTTTAATGCACAACCTAAGGTGGAGGTTGGGCAGACCCTTTAGCTCTCTGGCGTAGCTTCTGTCATATCCCAGCAGAATCCCGTTGGTCTCCAACATGAACAGGTATCCGCTAGTCTTTACCAAGTGCAGAAGTTGGAGGAGGTGCTCCTTGCAGAGGGTGGGCTCCCCTCCCGAGATGCGAAGCTTCTTTACTCCTTTCTTACGAGCATTGCTGAGGAGTTGGCGGGAGGCAGCCTCGGGGGAGTAGAACACCCCATGCTCTTCGGGGAAGTCCCTGGACCAATTGACCCAGCAGAAGGCGCAGCGGAGGTTGCATCCGACCAGGTAGCCGGTGGATATTCCCTGATAGACACCGGTGCAATAGAAGTCGGTGTACTTCCGCTCAGCCCGACGGCAGGTCAGAGCTGCTGTCTGCCGGGTCAGCTCAATGGGGTCGAAGGGTGGAGATTCGGGCACGATGTATCGCTGGTAGGGGCGTTCGGGTCTGCGCGTGGAATGAGAAAGCATAGGGATATTACCTTTTCAGAGAGTTGAGGAATTGCTTAAGGGGCAGGGTGTTGAGCACATCCCCTTTCTCCAGCCACCCCCGGCGGGCGACAGCAACTCCCAACCGCATCCAGCCGAGTTGATGGGGCTGGTGGGCATCGGTGCTGATGACCAGCTTCGCCCCTCGCTTCTTCGCCTCGCGGCAGTTGATATCGCTGAGGTCGAGCCGCTCATAGTAGGCGTTTATTTCCAACGCGGTGCCGGTGGCTGCCGCCCGGGACAATATCTCATTAATGTCAACTGCATATGGCTCTCGCCCCCCTATCAATCTTCCGGTGGGATGGGCGAGGATATCGACATGGGGATTCTCTAAGGCTCCCAATATCCTTTTGGTCATGGTGTGAACATCCTGCTTGAAGCCCGAATGGACGGCAGCTACCACCACATCCAGCTTCTCCAGCACCTCATCAGGAAAATCGAGGCTCCCATCTGATCGAATATCCACCTCCGTCCCTGCTAACAGGGTGATGACTTTGAGCTTCTGGTTGAGCTTTTTTATCTCCTTTATCTGGCGCAAAAGCTCCTCTGGCGAGAGTCCCCCGGCAATCCTCACAGCGAAGGAGTGGTCGGCAATGAGCAGATACTCATAGCCGAGCCCCTTTGCCTGCTCGGCTAACTCCTCCAGGGTGGCGCTCCCGTCGCTCCAGTTAGAGTGAACATGGAGGTCTCCTTTAATATCCGCCAGCTCAACCAGGGAGGGCAAGCTCCCTTTCATCGCCGCATCAATCTCCCCGCGGTCCTCCCTGAGCTCCGGTGGTATCCAGGGGAGACCCAGAATGCGATAGACCTCCTCCTCCGTGCTACCCCCTATTCGCTCCTCCCCGCGGAAGACTCCGTACTCGTTTATCTTCAGTCCCTGGCTTTTCGCTATCTCCCTTAGCCTGACATTATGTGCTTTGGAGCCGGTGAAATACTGCAGGGCGGCACCGAAAGACTCCCCGGGCACCACCCGCAGGTCAACCTGAGTGCCTTCGCGGGTGATGACGCTCCCCTTGGTTTTTCCGGCAGCCAGCACCTCGGTGACCACAGGGAGATGGGTGAACTCCTCGATTATCCTGGCGCCATCCTTCCCGGTAGCCAACAGGTCGATGTCTCCTATGGTCTCACGGCATCTGCGGAGGCTCCCGGCGGGGAATATCTCCCGAACAATCCCCTTTCCTTTCATGAGCTTTATCACATCATCCACCAGAGGGAGGGCGACTCCCAGGGGAATTCTCCCCCCGCTCTCCTTCAGCAAGCGGATGCCGCGCAGGATATTCTCCGCCTTCTTCGCCCCCATGCCGGGGAGGGCTCTCGCCTTTTCGCTCTGAAGCGCTTTTTCCAACTCAGCCATATTGTGTATGTTCATCTCCTTGTGGAGCAGGGCAAGGGTTTTGGGACCGAGGTCGGGAATTTTCAGCAGCTCAATCAGCTCGTCGGAGACTTCTTTTCTTACTTCCTCATACTTGCTCACGCGACCGGTTTCCAGATATTCCTCTATTTTCTTGGCGATGCCGGAGCCGACCCCGGGGAGGTCTTTGAGCTTTCCCTCCCGGGCGAGCTTTTCAATGTCTTCGGTAAGGTCTTTCAGCACCCGGGCGGCTTTGCGATAGGCGTTGATTTTGAAGGGATTATCCCCTTTGAATTCCAGGATATCTGCCATCTTGTCGAAGATTTCAGACAATTCGCGGTTCTTCATCCTGTCAATCCTCTTTTTTCTGTCCGCAATAGGGGCAGACCACCCAACCCGGAGCGAGGGGACGGTGGCATTGGGAGCAGTAAGCCTTCAGCGGAGCCTGGCAGTAGGGACAGACCTTGAAATCGGGCTTCACCAGACGATTGCAGGAGGGGCAATGGGTTGCCTCGTGGACCCAATGGCGGATTTCCTTTCCGAGATCGCCGAAGTCAAAGTGGAAACCAAACCCGCCAAACGAGGGCTCCTCGCTGCACGAGTGGCAGGCGACCTTCCCACTTTCAGTTCGCTGGCATTCCACGCAGACCGCTCGTCCACACCATTGGCAAACTCCCACCGCTTCCTTTTCAGGGTGATAAAAACATCTCATCTTTCCGCCATCCTCCTTGTTTTCAGGGGAATAAGGATTACCTGGGGAAAAGAAAATGTGTTTCGCTTCAGTTATTAATATAGCATAAAGGCAGGAGCTTTTTCAAACCATCAGCGATGTCTGCTGCAGAGAAGGGCAATTTTTGGATAATTTTATTTATATTTGGTTGGAGATAAAGGAACATTTTTATATTACAGTGGCGTTAATTGTGATAAAATTGGAATATTCTTTATTTCCGTTGACAAATGCAATATAATTGTCTTATAATATAAAACAAGCGTTGATAAGAAATTCCTTATAGAGTGCACTTTAATAAATGTCCGAAGATTGAAAGAGGGAAAATAGTGTTATTTATTTGCCTATTGTTTTATTCAATGCTATGGGAGGCCTTTATTCCTCCGGTACTTACACCGTGAGCTCAAGAGCAAACATTTTAAAAAATGAAAAGTATTCGCACTGAAAGAAGGAAAAACAAAGGGATAGATGCAATTTTACCGTTTGCTGATGAAGAAATAAAGATTGGGGCAGCAGTGGCCACGCGTAACATAAAACATGAAATTCCTTTAAGAATAAATGGCAAAGTGATACAAAGCTATTATGCACTAATTAACAATTATTACATCATGCAACAATTATTTTTACTCACAAACTTTTTAATGATGCGAGATTTAGCGGTTCACTTTATTCGCCTGTGTTCTTCGCTCTTGGCAGAACCCGAAAATTTTATGCAAAATTAAGCGCAAGAAGTGAATGAAAGGGGGTAAACTGTGCGTTTTCTCAGAATGGAGGGACCATACAAATTAGATTCTGATACCATTAATACGAAGGTTAGCCTTACCTCTCCGGGTAACTACGCGCTCGGTAAGGAGTCCGAGGAAGGAAAGTTTCTCGTCGGATTGGTTGGGCGTTCTGATTCGGATATCAGAGACAGCTTGGCGTCGTGGGTGGGCAAGACAAAGTGGCCGCACTTCAAGTTCAGTTATGCCGCATCGGCGAAGGCAGCATTTGAAAAGGAATGTGATAACTACCACGACTTTGACCCGCCGGATAATTTTACTCACCCAGAACGTCCACAGGACACTAACTGGCAATGCCCTCGTTGTAAAATCTTTGGTTGAGAGGATTTCATTAAAAAATCGCTTAAAGTGTGCTTGCTAAAGAACTTCGCCGCATTGCTCCTCGCTAACATACCATAAGGCTACTACTTAATTTCCTAATACAATACTCAGCAAAGAAAAGATGGTAGAAATACACTCAACAGAAAGAATTGTTAGAAGACCGGATAGTTGCTCCTTACAAGTATTTTTAAACAGATAATGCTATTATATTTAAAACTATATTGGCGTATTTTAAAGAGTTACTCTAATGAGCTTCTGAGGTTATTTATTGGCAGCATATGTATTAGTAGTTACCGCCATTAAAGCAGGATTTAATTAAAAAAATCTTATAGTAAATTCTATAATAGAATAGCCTTAAGGCTTTAAATTCAACGAGGGCACTCCCCAGGTGGGGGATGAGCCCTCTTTTTTATTAACAAATGTGCATAAAGAAATCCTAAGGGGGAAAGTGATTTACAACGAGTGGTAAGACTGGTATAATTTTTTATTAACACAGCGGCGGTAAAAACTTCTAAGCCAATGGCGAAAGAGAGGAGTTTGATGCCCTTTGACAGACCGATTGACAGGGAAGTTATCTTCTGGGGTCTACTCCTTTTTATTCTCTTTTCCCCCTTTTCCATCTCTTTCACCTATATCACATGGGTAGTAACCGCCGGGTTGATGTTCTATGTCTACCTCATTGCCCGGAACGAGAGATGGGAGAAGACCCCTCTGGATGCCCCCCTGATGGCTTTCCTGGGGGCTTCTGCTCTATCGGTGGTCACCTCCATAGATTTTTTTGCCAGCCTGAAGGAATTTCGCTCCTTGTTCCTCATTCTCATATATTATCTTTTTGCACTCAATGTCGATAAAGCCTGGAAAGTAGAGAAGCTGATTAAAAGACTCATCCTGGTCGGCGCCATTGCGGGGGCTTATGGAATCTCCCAATCTATTACCCGCTGGGACCTCTTCGACCATTTTCAGGGCCGAAGCACCGGATTCTTCAGCCTCTACCTTACCTATGCCGAGTATCTGATTGTAGTCATCTCCCTCACCCTGGGGCTTTTTATATATTCTCGGGGAATTAAAAGGAGAATTTACTTTGCCATCGCCATGGCGTTTATGTTTGGTGGCTTTGCCCTCAGCTATTCGCGAGGTCCCTGGATCGGACTTCTATGCAGCCTGCTGTTGCTGGCGGGAATGAAGGGAAAGAGGGTCCTGGTCATCGCTATCCTCGTGTTGGTGTCCTTAAACCTCTCTTTATTTTATCTTGACCTGGGGAGAAGCTCTGTTTTGGTAAGGTCTATTTTCCGGCTCCATCCTGGTGGGCAGCCCTCGTCCGTACTGCCCTATCTGCAGTCTAATAAAGAGCGTCTGCTGATGTGGAGCAGCGGCTTTCAGATCCTCTCCAATAAGCCCCGCTATCTGGTGAGCGGGATAGGGATGCACGGCCTGCAGAAAATTTACCCTGAATACCGTTCCCCTGAGGCTCAGCACCAGAATCTCTGGCATCTGCATAACAACTTTATACAAATCCTGGTCACCCGTGGTGTGCTGGGTTTGATAGCCTTTCTTTGGATATTCCTTGCATGGTGGAAGAGGATATGGAGGGGTTTCAGAGAGTCACCCCCGGGGATTGTAAAAGGGGTACTGGCAGGCTCCCTGGCGGGGGTTGCGGGATTTCTGGTGAGCGGCTTAACAGAGTATAGCTGGGGCGACACCGAGGTATTAATGCTCCTCTATTGCATCCTGGGACTCACTATAGCTGTCACCCGAAGAAATATGGCAGGTTGAGGGAAGTGCTTTGGTTTTGATGTAGCTTTCTATTTACATTAGTGGATTAATCTTGTAGAATGAATTGAACAGAAAGAGAGGATTCAGATGAAGAGGGTTTATATAAGTGTGGCCGTAGGAATTCTGGTGGTGTGTGCTCTGGGTGCTGCCATGGTGGTTCCCTTGCAGGAGAAAGCTATAGAGAGCAGTGACTTCCTGAAGATGTTTACCGAGGCTTTGGTGACGGTTCAAAGCAATTATATGGAAGAGGCTGATAGTCAAAGACTTATATTCGGTGCCATCAGAGGGATGTTGGGAACTCTCGACCCCCATACCAATTTCCTTGACCAGAGAACCTTCCGCAGCCTGCAGCGGAATCAGGAAGGGAGCTTCTTTGGCATCGGGGTTTCCATAGCCATGCGCGGAGAGGAGTTGACTATTATCTCACCCATTGAGGGGAGCCCTGCCCATCACCTGGGAATTCAGGCAGGGGATGTGATTACCGAAATTGAAGGGGAAAGCACCAAGGGAATGGACATCGAAACCATCCTGTCCAAATTGAGAGGCGCAAAGGGGACCAAGGTTACCATAACCATCTCCCGGCGGGCTTATCCCGAGCTCCTGGTTTTCACTATTGTCCGGGATGAGATCAAAGCTCCCAACATCCTGGTATCCTTTATGCTGAGCGGGGGAGTGGGATATATAAGGTTTTCCCGATTCGCCTTCTCGAGCGCTAAAGACCTGGAAGAGGCTCTGGTGGAGCTGGAAGAGCAGGGGATGAAGCGGTTGATTTTAGACCTCCGGGGTAACACAGGGGGCTTTGTGGATCAGGCAGTCAAAGTGGCAGACAAGTTTATCCACGAGGGGAAAATTGTGGAGATAAGGGGAAGGGCGATGAGAACCTCTCAGATATTTTTCGCCACGGAGGAAGGAACTCAGCCCTATCTTCCACTCATTGTGATGGTCAATATGGGGAGTGCCAGCGCTTCGGAGATTGTGGCTGGAGCCATACAGGATCACGACCGCGGGCTTATTGTGGGGGAGACAACCTGGGGCAAGGGGCTGGTGCAGAGCGTTTACAGGCTGAGCCAGGAGACAGCGCTATCCCTGACCACTGCAAAGTATTATACCCCCAGTGGGAGAAGTATCCAGAGGGATTACACCTCTTCCTGGGAGGAGTATTTCTTTCCCTCTTCGGAGACTCCTCCGCCCAAAAGCGAAGATGTGTTCACCACCGTTTCAGGGCGGAAGGTATATGGCGGAGGTGGTATAGTTCCTGATGTGGCTATCTCTTCTACTCTCTTGTCTGAGCTGGCTCAAAGGATCCAGAGTCGTAATACATTCTTCAATTTTGCCACTCAGTATGTCAACACTCACCCCGACATCGACCGCACTTTTGAGGTTGCCTCATCCGTTTTAGAGGAATTTAAGGAATTTTTAGCTAAAGAGGAAATAGCCTACTCTCCTGACGACTTTGATGCTGAAACCGAATATATCAAGATGAGGATTAAACAGGAAGTGTGTGCACACAAATGGGGGCTGGCTGCCGGCTATCAGATTTTGGTTCAAGCGGACCCCTCAGTTCAAAAGGCATTGGAGTTATTCCCTCAGGCGGAGGAACTGCTCCAGCAGAGAGAAGCCACTCTTCAGCAGCATCCTTCCTGATTTCTTATTGCCCTGTT
>JAOUOQ010000083.1 GCA_029880275.1 Candidatus Aminicenantota bacterium
TGGTGGGCAATTAGCTCTGGCAGTGGCAAACAGGGGGAATTATCGAGCAATTGTAGCTGTTGCCTGCGAAGAGGAGCTGGAAAAAGGGATAATTGAATCAGCACTGCCGGTATTGGGGATTATAAACCGTCGACCCGAGGGACCGTGCCGTAACACAAAGGTAGAGGCAGGGTTAGTGGAAAGAGCTATTAACCATTTCCTGGAAGGCAATCAATCTCTGAAAAAAAGCGTAGAGGTTACTTCTATGCCTCGTAGCAACAATTACAGATTAACTTTGCCAAAGGAGTAAAATTTGAAAGAGAAGGTAGAAAAAGCGATTGAGAAGATCAGGCAATATCTTCAAGCCGATGGCGGTGATATTGAGCTGGTCGAGGTGCAGGAAGGGATAGTCAAGGTGAAGCTGCTGGGGGCTTGTAAGGGATGCCCTATGGCCCAAATGACAATCCAGCAAGGAGTGGAGAGGGCTATTAAAAAAGAAGTGCCCGAAGTAAAAAGCGTAGTTGCAGTATAGTCTTCTGTTTAAAACCCAGAAACCAAGAGCTTCTCTGCAACAACTGAATAAACACACCTACGGTTTTAGCATGCAATCGATAAATCTATAGGAGTTCAAGAAGGGATGATCGAGGTTAGAATTCATGGCAGAGGTGGTCAGGGTGCAGTAGTAGCTTCTAAGATATTGGCGGTCTCCATATTCAAAGAGGGGAAGTATGTGCAATCGTTCCCCAATTTCGGGGTGGAAAGGAGGGGAGCCCCCGTTACTGCCTACACTCGGATAGACGACAAAGCTATTCTCCTGCGCTGCAAAATATATAACCCTGACCATCTGGTTGTACTGGACCCTTCCCTTATTGAAGCAATAAACATAACCGAAGGGTTAAAAGAGAAGGGATGGGTGATAATTAACAGTGACAAAGAACCAAGTCATTTCAATTCGCTACAAAAGCAATATCGTGTAGCCACCATAGATGCCAGTGGCATCGCCTTGAAACATGGCTTAGGCTCCAAAGCGAACCCCATAGTCAATACCGCCATATTGGGTGCCTTCTGCAAGACAACGGGGTTATTCCGTCTCACTTCCCTTATGGAAGCGGTTCGGGAAGAGGTCCCCTCTGCGCAAGAGCGCAATGTTCAAGCAGTGGAAGATGCATATCAGCAAGTAAAATATTAGAGATGCCTAACCCCAAGAGCTAATCTTCCAAAGTGGGGTCTCTCTCGCGTCTCGGAAGCCAGGCATAAAGGGAAAAAAGAAACCCCTCCTCGCTCCAAAGGGTGGCTTTCGACATCTTCTCTGAGAAGGTTATGTTTCGCCTCTGGCTTCGCCGCTGTTACACGGATGAGCTAAAAGAGAGAAATGGGAAGCAGAGCCTCATTGTTAAAAAGGGAATAACCGTTATTATCTGATAAGAGGTAAGCTATGAAGGAAAAAGACGAAGATGAGATAAAGGTGGTCGTCTACCATTCGGAACAGGAGATGCCTCCGGTTCCCATGTCGGTAGCTAACACTCTTTACAACAAAACAGGAACTTGGAAGTATGTCCAGCCTATCTATCAGAACAAGACTCCACCTTGCAATGCCGGCTGCCCGGCAGGAGAGGACATTGAGGGATGGCTCTCTCTGGCGGGTAAAGGGGATTTCTCAGAAGCGCTCCAGCTCCTCCTCAGCGAGAATCCCTTTCCGGCTATCTGCGGACGCATATGCTACCACCCCTGTGAGAAAGCGTGCAATCGCGGCAAGTTCGACCAGCCCCTGAGCATCAACTCAGCGGAGAGGTTTTTGGGAGACTACGGGATAAAGCAAGAGGCAACAACTTCTATCTCCACAGAGCGCAAAAAGGAGAGAGTAGCCATCATCGGCAGCGGACCTGCCGGACTCGCCTCTGCCTATCACCTGGCAAATATGGGCTATTATGTAGCCCTTTTTGAAGCCTCAGACCGACTGGGTGGCTCTTTAATAAAAAAATACTCCCGCGAGCGTCTTCCTGCAGAGGTGGTAGAAGCTGAAACAGAAAGGATAATCAAAAAGGGGATAGAGGTAAGAGTCGGCACTAAAGTGGGGAAGGATGTCTCACTGGAAAGCTTACAGCGGGAATATCAGGCCATATTGCTGGCTACCGGCGACCAGAAAAGCAAAATCCTCAAAGCCGCTAAGGGAAAGGCTATCCTCTCAGGATTGGAGTTCCTGGAAGATACCGGGGTGAAATGGGGGGTGAAGCTGGAAGGGGGGATAGCCATTATTGGTGAGCGGGATATTCCCGAAAAGGAGATTAAGTCCACTCCTCGCATAATGACCGACTCTATGGGTGCTACCCATGAAAAGGGAGTGTTCGCCTGTGGTGACATCACCTTTATTCCCAGAGCGATAAACCATGAGGTTGGCTCCGGAAAGCGGGCTGCGATGGCTATTGACTCTTATCTCAGAGGAGAGGACATAGAAAAGAAGCTTGAGCTGGTAAAAGTGGGCGAAGGAGAATTGGTCTCTATGAGGAGCTATATCACCGGCACGGCCAAATGGGTCAACAAAGTAGTAAGCTTTGATGAGCTTAACCTCGACTATTTTGAGGAAAAGTCCCGCTTCCTCACGCCCGAGATGTTTGCTAAAGGAGCCATAATAAAAGACGAAATAGCCATTCAGGAGGCAGAAAGATGCTTCCATTGTGGGGTATGCACTCAGTGCGATAACTGCTACATCTACTGCCCTGACCTGGCTATCCGTCGCCGGAAAGACAGCCAAGGATACTCGATAAACTACGACTATTGCAAGGGATGCCTCATATGTGTCCATGAATGTCCCCGCAATGCTATGTCTTATGAGGGGGTGGTAAAATGAAGAAAATACTGATGGGGAACCACGCCGTATCCTATGGAGCGTTATTATCCCGGGTAGAGGTAATCGCAGCTTACCCTATAACACCTCAGACTCAGGTAGTGGAAAAGCTTTCAGAGATGTGCGCCCAGGGGAAGCTCAAGGCAAGATATATCAATGTCGAATCGGAGCATTCGGCAATGGCCGCATGCATCGCTGCAGAACAGGCAGGAGCCCGCGCTTTCACCGCTACCTCTTCCCATGGATTGACTCTGATGCACGAACTTCTCCACTGGGCGGCGGGAGCCAGACTCCCTATTGTCATGGCTAATATCAATCGCTCAATGGCACCCGGTTGGTCGATATGGACTGACCAGAACGACAGCCTCTCCCAGCGAGATACAGGATGGCTGCAAATCTATTGCGAAAGCAGTCAGGAGGTGCTCGATTCCATAATTCAAGCTTACAAGATTGCCGAGCAGGTTCTTCTGCCGGTGATGGTGCTGTTGGACGCCTTCTTTCTCTCCCACACCTACGAACCGGTGGACATCCCGGACCAGGGGCTGGTGGACCAGTTCCTTCCTAAGCTTGACTACGCTTATAAGATCGATATCAAAGACCCCTGCTCATTCGGCTCCCTCCTGCCCCCTGAGTATTACCTTGAGTTAAGGTACAAGATGCAGAAGGCTATGGAGGAAGCGCATGATGTGATCATACAAGTAGACAAAGAATATCAGCAGATGTTTGGTCGGTCTTACGGAGGGCTGGTGGAGGAGTATCGCACCGAGGATGCGGAGCTGGTGCTGGTCGCCTCGTCCACCGCAGCCAGCACCTCCAGAATGGTGGTCGACCAGCTCCGAGACGAAGGGATGAAGGTTGGGATGCTAAAAATGAGGTTCTTCCGCCCCTTCCCTACCCAGGAAGTGATCAACGCCCTTAAGGGAGTGAAGAAGGTTGCTGTTATTGACCGCAATATCTCATACGGACAGGGAGGAATCTTCTGCGAAGAGATAAGGTCTGTGTTATATAATATAGACCAGCATGAGAGACCTCCTGTTTTCGGGTATATTGCTGGACTGGGAGGGAGAGACATCACCCCCACCACCATAAGAGAGATATTGTCCCATACCCTAAAAGAAGATAAGCCAAAGGAGAATATAATATGGATAGGGGTCAAGCGCTAAAGACGACCATCCCTGAAGAAGACTATATGACCTCGGGGCACATAGCCTGCCCTGGCTGTGCGGCACCGATTGCTATGCGATATTGCTTGAAAGCATTGGGGGAGAAGACCATCATGGTGGTTCCTGCATGCTGCTGGACTATCATTGCCGGTCCCTTCCCCTATTCCTCCTTGAAAGTCCCTCTACTGCATACTGCCTTTGAAACCACTGCAGCCGCTGCTTCGGGAGTACGGGCAACCCTCGATATTAAAGGAGATGCCGAGACCACTGTGGTAGGCTGGGCGGGCGATGGGGGGACTTTTGACATCGGAATACAGGCTCTCTCTGGCGCAGTGGAGAGGAACGAAAATATAATATACATCTGCTATGACAACGAAGCTTATATGAATACCGGTATTCAGCGCAGCTCCGCTACTCCCTGGGGTGCCTGGACAACCACTACTCCTGCCGAGCGTCCGGAGGATAAGCCTAAGAAGGATATCATAGAAATTCTGGTTGCCCACCAAATCCCTTATACTGCCACTGCCACGGTAGCCTATCCCCACGACTTGATGGCCAAGGTTAAAAAGGCAAAAGGGATTAAAGGTTCCCGATTTATCCACATCCTCTCCCCCTGCCCTCCCGGCTGGAGGATGTCCGATGAGCTGACCATCAAAGCCTCCCGCCTGGCGGTGCAGACGGGGATCTTTCCCTTATACGAGGTAGAGAAGGGTCGAAAATATACTATTACGGTGCCAAGAAAGCAAGGGGTACCTGTCGCAGAATACCTTAAGCTCCAGAGAAGATTCGCTCATCTGAAGCCCGAGGATTATGATATCATTCAGAAGAATGTCGACCGGGCATACGAGAGATTGCTCCGAAAAACCAAACAATCGGAAATCCTGTAGTCTAAGATTTGATACCTGGCGTAAAGATACCGCTAATCAGGATTGCACCTTAACGGCCAAAGAATCTGAAATAAGAGAAAGTTCTATTTGTGAGGATTTAAGGGGCGGCTTTTTCCAGCTCTTTGATCTTTTTCACTAAGCCGGGGAAATGCTTATTCATTTTATAAAGGAGCTGGTATTTCTCCAGCGCCTCTTCATTGTTACCCAGTTGTTCGTACCCTTGGCCTAAGTAGAAAATTAGGCCCTCCTTTTGCTCATCAGTATCAACCAATTCTAATCCTTTCTCAAACCATTCCACTGCCTTAGCATAATCTCCTTTTTCCATAAAGCAAATTCCCAGCATAGTACACGACTGCAATCGTCTGCGAGGGCTATTTAGCGAGATATTGAACTCTGTAATCGCCTCATCAATGAGCTTCATCTCCTTATAGGCGATTCCCAGGTTGTATCGGGTCTCGTAATCCTCATCTCCCACTACTTTGCTGATATTCTCTTTAATGCCTTGCAGTATCTCCTGAAGGGTTTCTCTCTTATCTTCATCAATCGTTTTTGTCTCATCCTTGGCGGTAAGCTCTTCAGGAGAGAATGGCAGCTGCTCTAATAGCTCCTGACCAGGCTCCGGATACTCCTCCTCTATGGGGCTCACCTCATCTTGATGAATCAGCTCCTCCTCAAGGTCAAGAGGTTCCTTTTCAGCCTCAGTCGCTGTTTCATCCTCAGCCATAGTTTCCGATGGTGAGGGTTGTTTCTCTATTTCTTCCTGCTCCAGCTCCCCGCCGGGAAGCTCGATTTCATACTCCTCTTTTTCAACCACCTCTGGCTCAGGTGGTGGTGCTTTCTCCTCTATCCAAGTCGGAGGTGATAGCTCCCCTAAGCTCTCAATCTCTCCCAATTCCTCTATAAATGGGAGTCTCTCTCTATCCTCCTCAAGTTCCTCTATTACCGCTGCCTCTTCTACTCCACTTACTGGGAAAACAGAAGGGTCAAGATATTGATTTGGTATCTCCCGCACTGCCTCGTCTGTAAACCGCTCTGCCTGTTCCTTCCTCCCTCTTTTATTGCAAAGCTCGACAAGGATGCTATACTCATGGGCTGCCTTTTCATATTGCTTCTTTTGTAAATATACGCTTTTCAGTGATTCGTGCAATTCAACATTCTGCGAGTATAAGGGTAGAATTTCTTCCAACCTCTCCAATGCTCGGTCATGCAAGCCAAATTTGACGAAGATTTCCACCTCAGTAAGGGCATCACCGAGGCTCTTAACACCTTCCACCCTTTGGGGCATCTCCTCCTGCTTGGGAAGCTCCTCTGGAGCAATTTCTGCTTTTTCCTCTTTGACAGGAGCTTCTGCGGGAGGAATAGCTTTCTGCTCTTCGGGTGACAGCTGTAGCTGCAAATGGCGAAGCTTTCGGTCATACTCCACATTTTCGGGGTCCAGGTCGACCAATCTCTCCAGAACCTTTATCCCTTTAATATGCAAACCTTTCTGAAGATAGATGTCTACCAGCTTATTGAGAACCGCAGTGAGCTCTGCCAAATTGCTAAGGGAGGTATATACCTTGGCTAACTTCTCCAGAGCCTCAGTATAAGAAGGGTCTCTGTTCAGAAAGGCATTCAGCTGGGTCACAGCTTCCTTTTCCCGCTTTTGGGTGAGATTATAGTCTATTAATGGCTCCATTAGCTGATAGGCTTCTTCCAGCTCCCCCTTCTCCAAGGAAATGAGCCCCAGGTTGAATTTGGCTAATAAATTTTCTGGCTCAAGGTAGAGGACTGTGCGCAATTTTTCTGCAGCCTCGTTAAAGCGGCTGTCTTTAATAAACAATTCACCCATTTTGTTCAGCAGGAGAGTATTATCGGGGTGTGATTGAAGCATTCTTTCCAGAGTTTCCACTGCCTTATCGACGTTCTCTTCCTGGCAATATATATCAGCCATAGATGAGACAATCTCCGGATTTTCGGGTTCCATCCGGTAAATTCTCTCCAGCACTTCTTTTGCTTCTGCGATATTCCCTGCAACCATCATTTTAGAGGCAAGAATCCTAAATTCGTCGACTGCCCGAGAGTGCTCCCCTTGCTGGAGGAAGAGCTCAGCTAAATTTAACCTGAACTTGTAATTCTCTGGTTCCAGCTTGATAAGCAGCTCATAGATTTCCCTGGCTTTTCCTGCCTGAGCCTTTCGGAGGTAAAGTTTGGCTCCCTCTAAGTAGTTCATCTTGGTCTCCATAGGAAGCTCCTTCATATCATACAGTTTAGCAAGCCTTACATAAACATCGGGGGACTCTGGTTTGAGTTTGGTTATCTTCTTATAAATGGCTATAGCTTTAAGGAAAAACCCATCTTTGGCGTAATGGTCGGCAATTCTCTCAAAGTAATCTATGGCGGCTTCCGTTTTCCCCATGCTGGCATAAAGGTCGCCAACCATATTGATAAGCCCCCAATCCCGTGGGTTTTCTTCAATCAGCTTTTTGTATACGGTGACAGCGCTCTCCACCCTGCCCTGCTTGATGTACTTCTGCGCTCGTTTGATTACTTTAGTTCTTTTGCCCATAAAAAGTTTCCCTCACGCCCTAAAAAAGGGTTCCTATGGTTGACCTCATGGGATTAAAGGTCAAACGGTGAATAGGCGACGGACCTAAAAGCTTTAAAGCCTTTAAATGCTCAGCAGTCCCATAGCCTTTATTTTTTCCAAGCTGATACTTGGGATACTCTTTATCGAGCTCCAGCATTATCCGATCCCGGGTAACTTTGGCTACAATGGAAGCGGCAGCAATAGAGATACAATTGGCATCACCTTTGATAATAAAAACCTGGGGAATCTCCCCCAAAGAGGGCAAAGGTAGTCCATCTATCAGCAAGAGATGCGGCTTCTTCTTCAAGCGATAAACCGCCTGCTTCATTGCCTTAAAAGTGGCGTTTTTAATGTTTATTCGGTCAATCTCCCCTGCGTCCACAAATCCCACTGCCCAGCAGAGGGCATTCTCCACAATACGATAATAGTGATACTCCCTCTTCCGAGCCGATAGACATTTGGAGT
>JAOUOQ010000008.1 GCA_029880275.1 Candidatus Aminicenantota bacterium
TTCTCTTAGCGATAATCTCCATGCCGGTGCGGAGGCTTTTCTTCGCCCGTTTGATAGCTAACAAGCCGACTCCTTTTCCTTTGGCGGGTCTACTAATGACCCCCTGAGGATATATCTGCTCTCCCTTAAGGGTGATAAAGATAAACTCCGGATATTTTGAGAACAGCTCTACTGCTACATCTAAGTTTTCCACCATTACTGCTCGCTCCAACAGTCTCTCAACGGCATCTTTGAAGGGCTCATTAATGGACACCAACTCTCTAAGGGGGGCGATCACTCCGGGATGGCTGAAAAGGGAATGCGAGCTAATAAGTGGGGAAGAGCTTTGAGGAAGAGTGAGTTCTTTCACCAGGAAACTTCCTCCTCTCAGCCCCTTGGAGGAGAGGTATTTTACTCCCTGGAGAGCTGTGTGCATATCGGCCACAACCAGGCAGGAGAGCCATGTATCTAAAAAAGCCTCCACTCCCTTTTCGTAGCGAGGGTCAACATTGATATGGTCGGCGACCAATCCAAGGTGGTCAACGAACTGCTCTTTTTCCAACCCCTTGCGGGAGTCAACATGCAGAGCTTCTTGTTTCTCAAGCTCTTCTAAAGTGTGCAATCGACGGGAGAGCTCCCTTATCTTTGCTTCTCGATTTATCAACCGTCGTTCCTCCCTCACTTGTTCTCTTAGCGTCTCTTCCAGAGTTTGCCTGGTGGATTTCAGTCTCTTCCGAAATTGCTGAAGCTCCTCTTTTTTACAGTCCAACTCCTTCCTTAGCTCGTTTTTCTTATTTCTGAGGGTTCTGAGCTCTTCAGCTATCTTATTCTTTGAGGCAGAATTTTCCTTCAGAAAGGAAAGATTCCTACCTTTATTTTCATTAATCTGGTTGAGCAGAGCCTGAAGTTGATTTATATCGCCGGAGATGTGGTAAAGCTTCTTCTTATTATCCTCATCGGAAGCTAATATGCGCTGCCTTTCATTCTTCGACACCTCATACTCTTCAATCAGGGAGGATAATTTCTCCTTTTCAGATTTGAGATGGGACTGGTGTTCACTTTTTTGTCGGATGGTTTCTTTCAGGAGCTCATCTTTCTTTTTTGTCTCATCTTCTATAGTTGACAGCACCGAGTTGCTCTCCTGCAGTTGAGCATGGAGGTTATCTATCTCTGACTGGTAATGGAGTGTATCGCTTCCCAGGGTGGCTTCCTTCAAGCTTTCTTTATGGAGGCTCTCTCGCAATTGCAAGACTTCGTCTTCCAGTTGTTGAATGTCCTGTCTCTTATTTAAAAGTTCAGAATTAATAAGAGAGAGCTGCGAGTTTGTTTTTTCTATCTCTCGACTAATGCTGGACACGCTTTTTAGTAAATCCCCTCGGGAATCGGTTTCCCGATGGAACCTTTTTACCAGGATGGCTCCTTTCATCCTCCACAGTTCATCGCTCAGTCGCTGGTAGCGACGCCCTCTGGCTACCTGACGCTTCAGAGAACTTATCTGATTTTTGACTTCCCCGATTATATCGTTGAGGCGAAGGAGGTTCTGGCGAGCATAGGCAAGCTTGTTTTCTGCTAACCGCTTTTTTAATTTATATTTGCTGATGCCTGCCGCTTCTTCGAGAAGCTTCCTTCTGTCATCAGGATAGGGACTAAGGACAAGCTCTATATCCGACTGGTCGAAAGAGTAATAGGATTTAGCCCCCAACCCGCTGCCCAGCAACTTTTCTTGAATGTCGCGCAAGAGGCAGGGGGTTCCGTTAAGTCGATATTCTGCTTCGCCTAAACGGAAAAGGCGGCGGGTGATTACCAGGTTCTCATGGTCATCGGTGTTCATCTTGAGAACCACCTCAGCCATCCCCAGGGGTTTGCGGTTCTCGCTTCCATTGAAGATCAGGTCTTCCATCTTCTGTACTCTAAGTCGCCTGGTGCTCTGCTCACCCAATGCCCAGTTTATGGCATCGGCTACATTGCTCTTGCCGCAGCCGTTGGGACCCACTATGGCGGTGATTGAAGAGGGAAAATGTAAGTCCACTTTTTTAAAAAAGGACTTAAAGCCCCTTAGCTCTATCTTCTCTAACTTCATTGTCGCATACCATTATGCAGAATAATAGGGTCAAGGACGGACAGTTGTCAACTTAAATTTCATAAAATCCTACCATATAATATTCAAAAAGTAAAGCAGAAAATACTAAAATAAGTGGTTATTAATATAGATAATACAATATATAGTGTAATCCCGCATTTAGTGCTGAGGGCAAATTATCTTGACAAACGGGGGGTAATTAATTACACTTTAAATAAATCAGGGAGGCCGGCGTAGCTCAGCGGTAGAGCAGCTGATTCGTAATTAGCAGGTCAGGGGTTCAAATCCCCTCGCCGGCTCTTTTATTTTCAACAACTTCGCAAAGCGCCTTACTTGGTGGTTTTACATCTGATATTAGAAATTTATCTATATGAAAAAAGAGGCGGCTGTTTCTTTAATTCTTTTGACCAACCGTCCCTTATTAGGAGAACCAGCTTTCCCAACAGAGAAAAGAGTTATCGTCTATAATTTTACTTTGCCGTCTTGGAATATACTGCTTTCAGAGCCTCGCCTATGATGTCGGAACAGCTCTGCAGATGAGCACGAGTCATCAGGTCAGCATTGGGATATCTGCTCAGGTAATCCTTGATGCCTTTGTCCAGTTCCTTGAGCTGATAGCGGCAGACAGCAATCACATCGTGGGAGGTGGCGGGGGGAGGATTCAATACGAAATTGGTAACTTTATTCAGGTATTCCCTCTGGAGAATTCTGCGATAATTTCCTATGGGCTTTCCCTCTTTCAACTCCTGCCAAATGGCGGAATAGAGCTCGCTGAGGTAATCGCTCAGGATTAATTTCTCCCCTTCGGTTCTGCTCTCGTTATCCTGAATCCGCTAAAGCCTCATGGGATCGTAAAGCATAGAAAGGATGCGCTGATAGAACATCTGCAGATAAGAAGAAATAGAGAAGTCGAGTCTGAATCTTCCTTCGTTTATGGCTCTAATTAACTCATCCAGGTAGAGAAATTCAAAGAAGCGTTCAATCTGCAGCTTCTGGATGAACACCGGGTCAAAGGCGAAAGCATCGGAACTCAGGAGGTGAGCCTTGATAATATCAAAAGCGTGCCTCTGTTTTTCGTATTCAACTACTTTAAAGGGAAGAGCCTTGCCCAGGTCTCCCACATGAACCCGTGTGTGGTAGATGCCCCCAATCCACTTTACCTATCGGCTCATAGCTCGGAAATACCTGAGCAGGCTGGTTTCGAAGGCTCGCCGCAAATAGACATAGCTTTTTCCTTCAAATAGTGCTCGATCCTCAAACTGCTGCCACAGGTCTTTGATGTGGTTCACTTCCTGCTCGGAAAAGGCAAGGGGGTCATCACCGAGGTCATAGGTGACGCACATGGGGTCGATGCTGGTAGAAAATCTTCCGTAATCATAAACGTCGTGGTCGGTTCCGTAGATTAACTCCGGTTCGGTTGAGCGAGAGGCTATCTTATTGAGCACCGGCAGCTCATCCTCAGGGGTATCCCCCTCTATGGGGGTGTAGCCATATTCTATCGCCCAGTAATCCCAGCCGCCAATGGTCTTCTGGTAGTAGTCCCCTTGCTTTACTCCCTTAGGAGCTACATTGGAAGGGAGATATTCCATAATGGAGTTTCCGATAGACTCCTTAGCGGTAACCTTGGTGTTGTGGAGGTCCTGGAGGGCGATGGTGGTGGAACTGAATGGCTTCTTTTAACGATTGCTTGCATTCTGGCGTCAGATCGAAATAGGTCTTCCGGCGTCCTCCCTTTTTCGGAGTGGGGTCGCCCAGCCGTTTTCGGACAAATCCCTTGAAGTCCAGCTGCCTCAAAAGCCCGTCGAGGGTGCCGTAGGTGTAATTCTTGCCGGAATCATCTCGATCTGTTTGCGAATCGTGACGCCGTACGCATCTTGACCGATGCGCCAAATCGCAAGCAGAACGATTTCTTCGGCTTTGCTTAGCTCTTGCATTCGGACCTCTGTGGTATATTTTTGCGTTTCACAAATAAATATACGTAAGGTTATCTAAAAGGTTTTCAGAAAAATAATATTATGATGAACTGCTTTTATAGTGAAAGCGTTCGCCATAATCCTTCGTAAAGCCTAATTTTAGTCCTGTATACTTTTTCATAAACTCTTGTTCGGCTTGCAGTGTAAAACGAATCTGCCCGATAGGATTCAGGAAAACCGCTTTTGGTTTGAACTTGGATATTGCCTGATCAACAAGAGTCGTATCGTTCCCCTCGGGTCGCATTTGAAGGAAAGCCAAATCGCAATCCTGAAATTGCTTCTCTAAAAAATCAAGACTTTCGGAATACTCATCCATTTTCGCAGAAGGAAATCCTGCATAGAAAATGGTCACGCCATCCACTTTGATGAAATAAGACAGCCATCCCATCCCGTCTTTATTGTGTTCTTCTGAATAGGCAATATCGACATCCTGGACACGAATATTCCCCTTACCGCTCATGTAAATCTCATTGGTGTTTCCCTGAATAGCGTCACCCTTGTAATGAATGTATGTGATGTTCTCAAATGAATCCTCCATTCCATGGATAAACGCCTTCTCGTTCGCCTGGGCATGATAGGCTGTATAAATTGCCAGAATATTCTGTTCAGCTATTTCATCCGCTGAAATAAAACCATTGGCCAGCAAGGGCTGATCGGGCTTTCGGCTGTGTTCTTCGTAGTCAAAAACGAGGAGATGGTTTTTTGTTTTGACAGCCCATCCTCTGGTGGCTAATTTCCAGATGTATGCTTCCCCAGACTTCATTCCTTCCTTGAGATACCGGAAATTACCGTAATTTTCTTCGATTTCCTCAGCTTTTGCACCGGCTGCTGTCAAAAGTCCAGCCACAGACTTGTTTCCGTGTTTCGCCGCATACTGAAGAGCGGTCTTCCCATAAACGTCTTTAGTCCTGACATCAATACCATGACGAATGAGAAGGTCAGCGATAATCCCGTATCCTTTGATGGCTGCAATATGCAGCAAGGTTCTGTTGGTCTCTTTTTCAAGAACCTGGACATCTGCACCCTTTTCCAGCATCAATTTAACGGCTTTACTGAATCCTTTTTGAACTGCCGTGAGTAGCGGCGTGTCTCCGGTTAACGCCTTTGTGTTGCCATCCGCGCCACTCTCCAAAAGCAGAACCGCAACAGCCTCGGCTTCCCTGTTTCCACCTAATAACCCCAGTTGAAGGGGTGTGTTTCCAAAGCGGCCTTTTGTATTCAGCTCGGCTCCTTCTTCAATAAGAAGTCTGGCCGCATCGAGCCACCCGGAGAGAGCTGCCTGATGCAGAGGTGACCAGCCGCGTGCATGAGAAGTCGTATTTATGTCCGCTCCGGCATCGATGATGGATTTCATGACTTCTGTGTTACCGCTATACGCCCCCCGATGAAGCGGAGTACCCATATTTCCTTTTCTGTTCACATCGGCTCCTTCGGCAATCAACAGGTCAACCATTTCCTTATGGGCAGATTCCGCTGCAGAATGCAAAGGAGTATATGAAGACGTTTCATACCCGTTCACATCAGCTCCTCTTTCAAGGAGAAGTTTTGCTAACTGTATATAATTTTCACTAGCTGCGTAGTGTAAGGGAGTCCTGTCCCATTGATTTCTGGCATTCACATCCGCTCCTTTATCGATTAAATAAGCGACTACTGGAAGGTGACCATTCGATGCGGCGATGTGCAACGGAGTGCTCTTCCTCTCATTGAGAGCATGTATCAATTCCGGATTCTGTGCGATAAGTTTTTTAACTTCACCAAAATCTCCTTTTGCTGCTGCGGTATGAATGTCTTGGGCATTGGCTGTTAAAGAGAAAATAAATCCGATCAATAGAAAAGCGAATGATTTTTTTGAAAAATACATCATTCCCTCCTTAGGTGATGAATACTTATGTTTCAAATTTTTCTGCTTAAGATGTTCATTAACTTTAGGCTATCTGTTTGGCGAGGTGATGAACACATTGCCGAGCAAGATATTGTTGACTCATAATAGCGCATTTTATTGTTTAATCCCTTGCGGTTTTAATTTTTCAATGATTTTTGCATCCACCCAGTAAATATCGCCCTTATTTGTATAGAATAGATATTTCCCATCAGGTGAGACCATAGCCACGCCTCCCTCTCCTGTGTATCTTTTCATCGAAACAGGCTGGCTCCACTCATTCATATCATTCCTGAATGATACATACAACCCTGGCCCCTCATTCCCAGCAAATGAATCAAAGATCAAGTAGCTTTCATCGGGAGCAACATAGGGATGAGCTTCACTACCTGTATTTATGGGTGCGCTCAACTTTTCGAAGTCTGAATATTTACCATTGATCAGCCTAGCTTTTAAAATACCGCCACGTTTCTCAGCATCGGTTGTGTACACTGTACCCTCATGAGTAAAGGAAAAATACAAAGATTTTCCTGGATTGAATGGCGGGCCTAAATGCTTAGCTTGGTCCCATTTTTTATTTCTTTTTTCTGACATCCAGATGTCTGCTGTCATCTCATCACTTCCGGGTACAGGTCTGAACGAAACAAAATAAACTTTTATACCGTCAGGAGAGATACAAGGTTCCATATCAGAGTATTGTCCAGAAAACGGTGCAACAATAGGTTCTCTCCACCCATCTTCATCTTCGTAGATGTACATGATTTTTTGAACACGCTCTTTTTTCTTCATTCTTGTGAAGAATATTTCTTTACCGTCTGGTGAGAAACATATCCCATATTCATGATCCTGAGTAGAGACAATGCCTTTAGCAAAGACCTCCGGCGTCATCCCCGGTGGTTTCTGGCCGAGATATTTTCCTGTTAGAACCGGAAACTCAGCCGTTTTTTGCTGCGGATAAATTGATTTATTTATGCCATCGCTTAATAAAGTTATTATTATCAAAAAAAATGCAATATACTTCCACTTCATTTAAGGCCTCCTTTAGTTATTAATTCCATCTGATACCTCTGATTTATCTTACTTCATGTATTTAGGTTTCAATTCTTCAAGGAATTGAGCGTTTACCCAGTAGATATTTCCATAAAAGTGTTCCATGCTCTCATTGTTCAAGCTTGAAGGTCTATTGCTTTTGAAGAATAAATATTTACAGTCTCTTGAAACAAATGGAAAGCTTTCACTGTATCTTGTATTGATTTTCTCACCAAGATTTTGAGGTTTTCCCCAGGTTTCATTCTCATTCCGGAAAGTAACGTAAAGATCCATCATCCCGTATCCGGTTTGATCTGTCTATGACATGAAAATGATATAGGTTTCATCCGGTGAAACAACTGGATAACCTAATCTCCGGTTTCCAATTACATGAATATCAAGTTTTTCGGGTTCTGAATATTTCCCATTAACATATTCTGATCGATACATCCTATTTTTACTTCCAAACATCGTCGTAAAATACAGAGTTCCGTTTTTGGTAACAGAGACGCCATCCTGGCGTTTTTGAAAATTAATCAATGGTCCAAGATTTTTTGGCTCTGACCATCCAGTTGATGTTTTATCAATTTCCATTTTATATTTTTTATGGAAATTATAACGCCATATTTGCTCCTTTTTTGGCATTTGCCGTGCCAAAATATCATTTTTTTTCTATCTTGTCAAGCAAAGAAGTTTTTTATATACCTCAAACTTCCCCCTCCATATTTAATTAGCTTTATATTAATGGGATAGCAAGACTGAATCCCATTTATTCACATTTCTCATTGTATTATAGAGAATATCTAAATCTAACCGTAATGAATTGCAAAAATAGACAGAAATAATGGCGTGGAATGTAATATTTAATGTCCTTTGCTAGAATTGAATAATGGAGTGAAATAAGTAATCAACCGACATATGATTAAAGTCTAATTAATCAGTTCGGGTGCATTGATCAGCTTAGTACGACTAGGTTATCTCACTCACTTATGCCCTGAAGAGTTAGAGGTGCCGTTTGTGTGATAATTAATAAAATTAAGCACTTAACGCGACCCGGGTTCAGCGGCACGGCCAGCCAAGTCGTTGCTGAAGATGGAATTAGAAACCAAAAGAGTGACAAAACTTTACCAGTTAAATTAAATGGTCGAGAAACAATAGAATAGCTTACCGTCTATCAAGCTTAAAAGTGAAACCAAAGACTTAAGGCGACGTCCGGGTGCAAATTTTCTGTCGTCAGAAAACCGCAGGTTCTCAAGCCTTCTCGCTAAAAAGCATGTATCCCATCCAGACCAAACTCACCGACGCAAGTACCCCACCAATTGTGCGTAAGATGAAGGGAGGAAAAAGGATACCCGAAGCCAACAGCATCCCAATGGTGAACAGAATAGCACTCCATTTAGGAAACACGCCTGCACGTATCATGGCAATACCAAACATGATGAATCCCAGGGGATTTAGATAAATCATCACGTCATGGGCAAACGAAAACAGTGGGTGAGTAAACATTGGTCCGCTGAAGTCAATCAGGGCTGGATTATGAATAGCAAGACTCGGCCAGACAAATGCCATGTCGAATTGTATGCCCGCATAGAAGAATGAATCAATAAACACAAGCACGAAACCGATCAGCCCCAAGAGTCCAGCTTCGTTGACCTGCTTTGTGTATAACCCTAACAAAGCCAGCGGAATTAGAACTGTAAGAACAAACGCGAGCACACTAAGGAGCGGCCATTCATTATCGAGGACCCAATCGAGCATAGGTTTGTCTGTAGGTAGAAGCAATGACGGAAATATCCCAAGTAGGAGCAACAGAACGCCCACCAGGATTAAAACGAGTCCGCTCCAACGAATCAATCTATTAGCTAACATGGCAAACCTCCTCTCATTAACAGTGATTATGGCTTTAAGTAAAATAGCGGAAAATATTTAAATATACGTCCCCGAAATTACCCATTCGCAGAATTGCGGAATTTCCAAATTATAAATATAATCCATTACTGCATGACACCATAACTTGCCAAGAAATCTAACACGATGAGTGTATCCACACCAGCGTGGAACAATGCCGCACCCAATATACTACCGGTCTTTTGTATGATATACGCCCATAAAAGCCCTAAGAAAAATGTCGCTATTAAAAATATTGACAGATTCGGTGTAAATGTAACCTGGAGATGAGCCAGTGAATAAATGAGCGCCGTCAAAAGAATCGATAATTTAGCTCCCACAAAAGGTTCAAATCTCTTTAAAAATAATCCCCTGAACAACAGCTCTTCCATAAACCCATCTGCCAGAGCAATGATTATTATTGATGGTGTCAAAGAGATAAATGTTGCAAAGCTTATATTCTGAATTGAAGTGAGAAAAAGAGTGACTAAAAACAAACCCGAAAAAGATATCACCCCGATGATAAGCCCTAATCTAAGATTCCCCTTTGTCATATAAATAGAGGCTCTATCATCTCTGGAAATTTTGATCAACGCCATAATGCAAACAATTATTACCAAGTCCTCTAATAACTTATCTATCGTGATGCCATTCAGAGTGTTGATTTTTAGATTAAGGATTCGTAGCCCCCAATTACTTAAATATAAACTCAGGAAAATAGCCACAGAAGCAACGAAAAAGGCAAAGAAAACCTTCCAATACTTCTCAAGATGTTTATTTCGGTAGAGAAGCATTGAAGATGCTAAAAATATGATGACAAGTCCTATTTTTAAAATGAGTCCAACTTTTTGGGGTATCGCGTCTGTGAAGGTCAAGTTAATAAAAAAGACAAGTAAACCGCATATCAGAAAAAGCATGAATACACCAAAGCGAAGTAGCTTTTTATTTTTAGAAATACTATTGTTTTTCATGTCTAATCTCCTCTTTTACTATTTAATAAAACAACTACTCCCTTGTTTGGCAACATCTTTGTCATTTAACGAATCCCGAAAAGGAAAAGTTCCATAAATTATACAAAAAATAGAAGTGAATGCAAACAATTTTCCCTTAGTTCTGCTTAAAGCATGTATGGCCACATGTTGGCTATCAAGATAAACCTCTTAATTAGAGAATTTAAAGGTATTGAATAATAATTTAAGTAGTGGTAAAATTTAATTGATGGAAGAGCGACTTATAGTATTCACCGACCTGGATGGAACATTTCTCGACCATCATACTTATTCCTTTAGTGCCCTGGAAGCAATCCTTGTTCGTCTTAATAAATTGGAGGTGCCTTTGATATTCTGCTCCAGCAAAACCAGGGCTGAGATAGAGGCTGTGCGTCAGAAATGCAGCAATTCCCACCCGTTTATCTCCGAAAATGGAGGAGGAATTTTTATCCCGGAAGGCTATTTCCCCTTTCCCATTCAAGGAGGCATGCGTCAAGGCGAATATGTGGTGATCAAGCTGGGAGCACGCTATGCCGAGTTGATTGCAACGCTCAGACAGACATCGGTTAACACCGGGACATCCATTCGTGGCTTTAACGATATGACCATAGAAGAGGTTGCCCGGGAATGTAATCTCTCAGATGCAGAGGCACGGCTCGCCAAACAAAGGGAGTTTGATGAGCCTTTTTATCTGTTGACTCAGGATGTGGAGGCTGAGAGGCGAATCTGTAAGGCTATTGAGCAGTCGGGATATTACTGCACCCGTGGAACTCGTTTCTTTCATATCCTGGGAAAAAGCGATAAGGGAAAAGCTGTTCGTCTTCTGCTTTCCTTTTTTCGCAAGGTGAAAAGCTCGTTGGTGAGCCTCTCTTTAGGCGATAGCCAGAATGACCTGCCAATGCTGAAGGAGACAGATTATGCCTTTTTAGTGCAGAAAGGTAATGGTGAATATGACCGAGAGGTTCTAGAGGAAATACCCAACATAACTCTGGCACCCGCTCCCGGTCCTCAGGGGTGGGCTTATGTGATGTCTCATTTTCTTGAAAAGCTTGCATTTAGTTGAAAGTTGTGCTTTAATAACTCCCTTAAAGGAGAAAGTATGAAATTCCACACAGCACTCCGACCCTGGGCCATCAGGCGTCTGGAAAAGATTGAGCATATCAATATGGTGGTGGGAATTCCCTGCTACAACAACGACTCTACCATCGAACATGTGATCGATATGGTGAGCGAAGGAATTGCCAAATACTATCGGGACTTGCAGGTGTTAATTATGGTGTCGGATGGCGGCTCCACTGACGACAGCAGAGAGCTTGCCAGGGAAAAAACTGTTCATCCTTTCATAGAAAAGATAGTGACCATCTACCGCGGAGTCCCCGGTAAGGGTACTGCTATCCGCATGATTTTCGAGACAGCTTCTTTCCTGCAATCCAGGGTATGCGTTATGTGCGATGCTGACCTCAGAAGTATCACCCCGGAGTGGGTTAAAGCCCTGGCAGACCCCGTCCTCCGCCACAGGTACGATTTTGTGGCCCCTATTTACTCCCGCTACAAATACGATGCCACCATTACCAACATTATCGCTTATCATCTGACCCGGGCTCTGTTTGGCAAGCGAGTGCGCCAGCCGATAGGAGGGGATTTTGGGCTTTCCAAAAGTATGATCAACTTCTACTGTGGGCAAGATGTATGGACGACCGACATTGCGAAGTTTGGGATTGACATCTGGATGACGACCTCAGCCATTATGGAGGAGGTAAATATCTGCCAGACCTATTTAGGAACCAAGATCCACGATGTGAAGGACCCCGTGGAAAGCCTGGGACCTATGTTCAGGCAAGTGGTGCACACCCTCTTTCAATTAATGGAAGACTATTCGGATAAATGGCGTAGAGTTGAAGGGAGTACTTCTACCCCTACTTGTGGTAAAATTATTAACAAGGAGCCTAAAGCTTTTACAGTGGATTTGGAGGCAATGATTGACAACTTTAAGGAAGGCTTTAAGAACCTCTCATCTCTGTGGGAAAATATTATAAATCCTCAGAGCTTTGCGGTTATCCGAAGTTTGGCCAAGCAGGAGGGTGATAATTTCAGCCTCCCTACCGAAGATTGGGCAAAGATTGTCTACGATTTTGCAGTGACCTTCCATCGATGGAAGAGAGACAAAGGAAAACTGGTAGATACCATGCGCCCCCTCTATTATGCTCGGATAGCCTCTTTTATTAATGACACCAAGGATATGAGCACTCAACAGGCTGAGGAGGTGGTGGAAAAACAAGCCCAAACCTTTGAAAAATTAAAACCCTACTTATTAGAAAAGTGGGATAAAAAATAGCCACTTTATGTTGATGGAAAAAAGTTAATGAAGCCATTGAATATCGTATTTGCATCCTCCGAAGTCACCCCTTTTGCTAAAACCGGGGGATTAGCTGATGTCTCGTCATCTCTGCCCTCTGCTATGGCCTCGCAGGGGCATCAGGTGCAAATAATCATGCCTATGTACCGCTCAGTGATTGAAGGTAACTTCAAATTGAAGCTAATGGAGAGTTCCTTAGAAATCCCTTACCGAGGGCAACTATTAAAGGCTAAAGTCTACCATTCAAAGATAGGAGCCAATCTCCTTATTTACTTCATCAGGCGGGACGAATTCTTTGACCGCAGCGGGTTATATCGGCTTCCAGAGGGGGATTACTTCGACAATCCCGATAGATTTATCTTCTTTAGCCGAGCGGTTCTCCATGTAACCAAACTGATTGGCTTCCAACCTGATATTATCCATTGTAACGATTGGCAGACCAGCCTGATTCCGGTTTATCTGAAGAGCTTATACAAGGACGACCCATTTTCCCGCTTTACCCGAACCATCTTCACCATCCACAATCTGGCGTACCAGGGCGTTTTTCCAAAGGAATATATGGATGTCAGTGGATTACCCTGGGAGCTTTTCTCCATAAAGGGAATCGAATACTATGGAAAGATGAATTTTATGAAGGGTGGAATTATGCTCGCCGACATAATTTCCACGGTGAGCGAGAGATATGCCCAGGAGATCAGAACGCCAGAGTTCGGGTATGGTTTAGATGGCGTTCTCAGGGATAGAAGCGCAGACATCTATGGAGTATTGAACGGGGTTGATTACAGTGAGTGGAACCCAGAAACTGACCCCCATATTGCTGCCAATTACAGTGCAAAGGACTTATCAGGGAAGCAGAAGTGCAAAGAAGCCTTGATGAAGATTCTCAATTTGAAAGGGTCCCAGCATTATCCTATAATAGGAATGATCACCCGTCTTGCAGATCAGAAAGGGTGTGACCTTCTGGCTGAAGCAATAGATGAACTGATGAAGTTAGAGCTCTTCCTGGTATTATTGGGTCAAGGAGAGGAAAAATACGAGAAACGCTTCTTAGAAGAAGGGAAAAAACACAGGGGTCGCTTTGGAGTTAAAATCGCTTTTGATGGTGTGCTTGCACACCACATCGAAGCTGGTGCTGATATGTTCCTTATGCCTTCTCGCTATGAACCCTGTGGTCTGAATCAAATGTATAGCTTGAAATACGGAACTATACCCATTGTCAGAGCCACCGGGGGATTAGATGACACTATTAAGGAGTTCGATCCCGAGACTGAAAAGGGGAACGGATTTAAATTTGCTGAGTACTCCTCAAAAGCGCTCATAGAAAAGATTAAGAAAGCCCTGGTTGTATATCAGAATAAAGAACTCTGGCTGAAATTGGTGAAAAATGCGATGAAGGAGGATTTTTCCTGGGAAAGGTCAGCCCTCAAGTATCAAGAGATTTACTACCAAGCCCTCTCCAAAGTATGAGTTTAAATTAATATCTTCCTTTTTTAAATCCTGCCTTATCTACTGAATGTAAGTGTTACCTCCGATAGACCGCTACTTCTTCAGCCACCAGGTAATATCTATGTCAGCAAAAATCCCGTCTTTTTCCTCGCATGCCCTGAGGAATTGCTCCCCCTCCTGCCCCAGCTTCCCCGTTTCTTCAATTTCTTCCAACAGCCGGCAAAGCTTCTGAAAGTTATCAAAATGCAAGCTCACCCGCTCCTCAGCGTAATCTCTGGCACTCCAGGTGGTTATCAGGAACTGCCAGTCTGAGCTCTCCAGCAGCAGGAGCTCACGAGCAGCCTGTGCTAAAATTCTGCCTGCTATCTCGCTCCCTTTATGGTGCCACTGCTTCACCAGCTGGAGAAATTTCTCCTCCGCTTTATATATTTTTTTCCAGGTCCAGCTGTTCTGTTCATTGAGCCATATATAGTGAAATCCACCTTCCCCCCATGAACCTTCGGGCAGAGTTATAATTTCTCCCTGGGGTGAGTTTTCTAAATAGCTACTGCAGGTTAAGGGGCTAATCTCATGGTCTTTACTCATCATCTGAAAGAGAGAGTGGAGCCATTGACACCCCTCAAACCACCAATGCCCGAAGAGTTCCGAGTCGAAGGGGGCGGTCAGCACCCCTTGCTTCCCTGTTTTATGATGATGCTCAAGGAGAGCATTTTTTACCAGCCGAAAGAAGTGGTCAGCCTGCTCCTTTACCACAGAGGGGACTCTTTCAGGGTAATACTCCTCTTTATCTGCCAAATCGGCTTTATAATCGATAACCCTCCAGTAGCGTAGCCCACCGGGATGGTGCTTTTTATGAAAATCGAGATACCAGCTATTGCCTGGATAGCCCCATTGCCCGCTCCAGACCTGAAGGCTGGTCTGAGGCTCGCGGGTGAATACCGCCACCGCCTCTGGAGAGGTTCCTCCCTGGAGGAAATAGATGGAGTAAGGGCTTTTCTCCTTTTCTTCCTTAATAGGTTCATAGCTGGTGGAGAACCTCTTCCACAGCTTCTGCAGGGCTTTAAATCGCGAGAGATACATCCCTATGGCTTTGCCTCCTCGTAGCATATGGTTATCGATTATGAAGTATTTAATCCCTGCCTCTATAAGAAATTCTTCCAGGCCCTTTCTCATCCGGACTCTTTTTCTCTGTTCGTGAACCGGAAAGCCCCATTTATATCCCGGGCGATACGCGCACTCTGGCAGCCAAATTCCCCTGGGCGGTCTTCCAAAATGGCGACGATAACTCTGCACCCCTTGCTTAATCTGAGCATGGACACACTCGTCAAAGCCGAGCAGAGGCAGGTATCCGTGAGTAGCAGCAGAGGTGATAACCTCTATACTACCATTATCCTGCAGAGTTTTAAAAGCGCCGATTAGGTCTCTGTGGAAGCGGCTCTCAAAGCTTTCTCCCATTTGGGAATAAAACTCCACCCACCTCTCCGCCAGAGCAGCCTTATGCGCCTCTCCATATCTTTTGAAGTCGGATGCGTTCTGGCGAGCGTAAGAGAGCTTATCTTCTGTGTAACTCTGCAAGCCTTTGGCAAAGTGGGGATGGCTTAGCTGCTCGCATAAGATAGGGGTTAGGCTCAAGGTTGCCTGGGGGTTTACCCCCTCTTCTGCCAGGTCGTAAAAGGTGTTAAGCAGAGGGAGGTAGCTTTCCACGGTAGCCTCATAGAGCCAGCTCGTCCCGTGAGGCCAGTCCCGCTGCCCTATCACATAAGGGATATGACTATGCAAGACTAGAACGAAATAGCCCTTCTTTTTTTGCTTCATGGTTGGGCGAAGCATTTACACATTCATTGGTTAATTATTCAATCGTTACTTCGCGCAGATATTGCGCTGCCAATTCGGGGGTGCTTGGATTTATGTAAAAACCGCTTCCCCATTCGAATCCGGCTATTCTCACGAGGCGGGGGATAATATCAATATGCCAGTGATAATCGTGTTTTATAGTCACCCATTGGTCTGTAAACTTTGGTAAAGCTTGAGTATTAGGAGAGGTACTGAGGACATAATTAAAGGGTGGGTTTTTTAATAATATTTTTAAGCGGAGGAGGATATTTTTCAAAAAATGCGAGAATCTCTCTAAATCTTCATCAGTGATTTCTGCGAAGCTGTAATTGTGTTTTATAGGCGCGACAAATACCTCAAATGGAAAGCGTGATGCATAAGGGGCGAACGCAAAGAAACCATTATCTGAAAGGATAACTCTGGTTTGGGTATCCTTCTCCTGCTCAATGAGGTCGCATATCAGACAACGCTCTTTCTCCTCATAGTGTTTTTTTGCGGCGGAAAGCTTGATATTAACATTTCGCGGAATGATAGGGAGAGCGATCAATTGGGAGTGCGCATGGGCTAAAGACGCCCCCGCCCTCTTTCCGTGATTTTTAAAAATCAATATATATTTGAAGCGAGGGTCTTTATAAAGGTCTTTCAGCCTCTCCCGATAAGAAAGGAGCACCAATTTTATCTGTTCTGTAGGGAGGGCTGCCAAATCTATACTGTGCTGGGGCGTCTCAATGATCACCTCGTGAGCTCCTACACCATCCATCATATCATAGTAGCCAATTCCTTTTTTTATTTCCCCGGCTTCTATCTTCAAAACGGGGTATTTATTGGGAACAACCCTCACCTTCCAAC
This sequence comes from Candidatus Aminicenantota bacterium, assembly GCA_029880275.1. GTDB lineage: Bacteria > Acidobacteriota > B3-B38 > Guanabaribacteriales > B3-B38 > Guanabaribacterium. The sequence goes on from JAOUOQ010000008.1 coordinate 16,301, forward strand.
CGGGCGAGTTGCGAGCGGTATCGGGGGCACGGATAGCCCATATCTCCGGAGGGGTAGTTCCCTCATTACCTTCGCAAAAGGGGCAGCTCTCCAGATGGTTATACTTGGCATTATCATGCAAATCCGACGGTCTGGCTTGCCTTTCCGTAGCAATGATAACCCATCGCTTCTGCAGAGGGTCATATCTGAATTCTGGCATTTATATCTCCTTTTTATGAGTATTAATTTTCTACCGGCTTGGCATTTTATAAATTTTGCTTTCTTTTAGTATAAAACCCTAAGCTACTGAATTGATGTAATGGATATTCCTAATTTAGCTGTCCATTGTCCGCCCTCCGGCAGGATTATTTCCCATCTTGGCATAATCACCGTGCTTTGATAGGTGCGGTCAAATCCCTTTTCCGACTGGGAAATTGTCTCAATGGGGAACCACCAAATGGTAGGCTCTTTTTCTATATAAAGTGAAAGGGAGAATCTTTCTATCTTATTGCTGACTTCCACCATCTTTGCTCCAGCTTTGGTACCGGAAGTCGCCATCATGTAGCGCTCCTCTTCTCCATCCGGAAAGCACAAGGTTACCTCAGGATTTTTACCAGCTAACATAGAAAAATTAAACTCGACTCCAAAGGTAAATTCCAAAGGTTTGGCAGCGCAATTGATAATGCCATAATTAATATCCAATAAAGACTTATTATACATCATCCGCATCTGTTTGACTATCTCTAATGGGAAAATGCCTTCCTGTCTGAAAACTCCTCTTCTTCTTAGAGTCAATTGTACACCTTTTTTCTCTTTTTCAATAGTATAATCATAAAGCTGGTTGATAAAATCTCCCAGCTCCGTAAAATTAGCAGAACTGAACTGACCTATATCTACACTCTTATCAAAGAGATGGTCTATGAGGCAAACTCTGCGGTGTCTATCATATACCAAAAGACCTTTCAACTTTTCTATTCCTGAAGTCTTATCAAGGTCGTGTATGCTGACCTGCTTTTCCTCAGGCTGATCACTCGCCTCATTACTGCTTCCCGATATAGCCTGGTGATAATGCTCAAATCTTCGAGCTAATGTATTGATGATATTAAAATTGCTCAATTTATAATCTAATTCAAGCAGCATTCCTCCCTCCCCGGGGTCAAAATAAGCTTTCAGCCACGGATTGCTGAGAATTATTTCGGGTAAGCCGTCGCCATCTAAATCTACTATTTCGGTATCAACCCATTGTCTTTCCTCCTGATGAACTATTTGGTCGATATACCTCTCACCCTGTATCAGGCGCCGATACAGAGCATCCCTGAGATGGGGCAGATAAAGCCCCCCAAATACCCCGTGCCAGTAACCATCGTTGCACTGTGACTTTAAGAGTTCGGTATAGGCCAGCTCTAAGTATTTGGCTTGCTGGGAATTAATCTTTCGGCTATCTTTTAATCTTGAGATAGATTTGCTCAGCGCTAACATCTTTTTATGCAACTGATTGCTCTCAGGGTATTTTATAAAGAAGTTTCTCCAGATTCCTCCCTGCAGAAAACCCTTATACCTGTCCAATAGACCTTCGTTCTTTAATTTCTCTATCAAGCTGCGGTACTCTGTGGCACGCTCGGCTGCCAGAGCCCATTCTCCCATCTCAAAGTAAGCCCCAATCGGCAAGGCAGCCAGACCCGAGGGGGGGAATTGCTCAAAGTATTCACTGCAAGTCAGAGTCTCTATCCAGTGGCTGTTCTCTTCCAATGCGGTGAAGAATGTTTCCAGCCATCCCTCCTCGTAGACCCACTTCTTAGTGCCCGGCCAGGCGCCAAACTTCTCGCCGTCATCCACTATCACCAACAAAGGCTTTTCCTTAAGCTCCGACATCTGTCGGAGGTAGTTGATGGTGTTCTCCACCTTCTGGAAGGGAGTGGAATACCTTAACTGCTCGCTGATGGGAAATAGGGAGAAAAGGGAGCCTTCATCCTCCACATTGAAGTAGCCCAATAGCTCGCTCTCCTTGAACCCTGTGGCTTTAAAATGAAAATCGTCGACCAGGGAGAATTTCATTCCAGCCGCGGGTAATGTCTTTGCCAGCTTCGGCTCCCAGACCCGTTCGGCAAGCCACATCCCCTGCGGAGTGGTATGGAAGGTATTGTTAATAAACTGCTTCAGCCTTTTTATTTGTTCAACCTGATCCCTTTCAGGGATTACCGGAAGCACAGCTTCGTAATAGCTCCCCGCAAGAAGCTCTATTTGTCCCCTTTGAAGTAATTTCTCAATGAGCTCAAAAAACTCCGGGTGCTTCTCCCCTATCCAATCAAGGAGTACTCCACTATAGTGGAGCACTGTCTTTATTTTTGGGTGTTGCATCAAAACCTCAAGGAAGGGCAAATAGGAATCTTTATAGATTCTCTCAAAAACCCTCTCAAAATTACCCAGAGGTTGATGGCAATGACACCCAAAGATTAAATATAGTTTGTTCATAAGAGTTTATTTTATTATTTGATTGGCAACTCTAAGATAAAAAGGAATTTCCAAGCCTAAAGCCCGATACATCTCCGCCAGGTGTAATTTAAAGAGAACTGAGAATACCTTCTCGCTTTCTGGTTGTTCACCCCTTTTGAGCCACCAAAACCAATCGCTCCCTTCGGCGATATAAATTGCGTTTAAGGCTTTTTCAATAGTTTCGCTTTTCTGTTGTTTCTCCTCCGGAGTGAGGGTTGATATCCAACCTTCGAGAGTTCTCTTTGCTTTAGATAAATAGTCCCAGGCTTCGTTTTTTGCCGGCTCCCCGATCCAGGTAGAAAAGCCCCCATCTATCCAGGAGCCCGGTGCTATGTGAGTTAAGTAGAGTTGACTGTCCTTAGTCTCAAAGTTGAGAAACTCAGAACAAGTTGTGGGCACAAACTCGCGACGGTCAACAATCTTCTGGTATAAAGAGAGTAAAAATCTCTCTCCCCCTTTAGGAAAATATTCCCAGGCATTCTCCCCGTCCATGATGATGGATATTATGAATTGTCCTTCTCTTTTCTTTAAGCTGGTTTTTAACACCATCAGCTGATGGTAAAAATCATTAGCAGCCTCCTCCTCATCCCAGGACGAATAGACAAAACTTATGAGATTAGACAGAGCCTGGTTGCGAAAGAATATTGAAACCTCCCCCACCTGATTTTTAAATTTATAAGGAGCATAGAGCTTCTCTTCTGCGAAAGGTCTCTTTTTCTCCCTACCCGCAGCAGTAGTCTCTACAAGGGTTTTTCGCAGAATCGTCTCATCTGTGGCTACCCATCGTATCCCATTATTGATGGCTAATTCTAACACCTTATTGCTAACGGCACCTTCTGGCGGCCACATCCCCCGTGGCTCTGTCCCAAATAGCTTACCATAATACTCCACAGCTAACCGCATCTGTTCCTCTGCGTCATGAGGATAACTGAAGCGATGTTCAGGAAGCTTAAGTCCCTGTTGCGCCTTTTTTGCCAGATAATTATCGCATATAAGAGGCAGTAGAGGATGGTAGAAGGGAGAAACAGAGACTTCAATCTGACCTTGCTCCTGTAAGTGTCTGTATAATGGTATAATTTTGCCTATCAGCTTCTGCTGTTTGGCTAACAACAGACTTTTTTCCTCCTGGGTGAAATTCCTGTCCTTGTCAATCAAAGCAGCCACTTCATCATCTTTTTTAAGCGTTGGTCCACACCAGGCTAAATTGAACAGAACCTGCAAATCTAAATAATCCTGAAGGGTAAAGGAGCTTAAGGCTTTTTCAGGTTGCCCCTCGGCCTGGGATTGCTTCTGCCATAGCTCGCTGTAGCGAGGTGAAGGGTCTATCTTTCTCTTTTTATTAATAGTAAAAAAATTATTCAGCAGAAATAGCTTTTCCTCAACAGTGAGTTCGGAGACCGGCTTTGAGCCATAAATGAGATAGGGGTCCCTGGCTGAGCCTTTACTATAATCTTCTAATTGAACAAAAAGGGAGGGGACAATATTAATAACCGCCCGCATCTGAGGAACTGTCTCAATTAATGCCGCCATATCAAAATAGTCCTTGATTGCGTGAAGACGCACCCAGGGGAGAATATACTCTTCGTTTCGTGGATCCTTATACATCGGCTGATGCATATGCCAGAGAAAGGTGATAAAGACCGAGGAATTATCGTAGGACATACAGCTAAATATCTCTTCGGACTTTTTTACTTACCAATGACTAAATATTTCCCCTTCCTACCTTTAAGATTGCCTTTTACTTATAATAGCATAATATAAAACAGTCAGCTTGGTGATGTCAAATATATAATTCACACTTAAGTGAAAAACTCTATCCGAACTTTTCGTACAGCTGTGGCATCCGCTCTAACATTATAAATATTTGATAATAGCTCCCTCAGACTCAAATTCTCCCCTTGTAAAATAGGAAAAATTGAATATAATAGAAAGGGATTGTACTTACAAACAATGCATCAGTCTTAAATTAGTCTACTCGTTGCAGAGCATCAAGAATGGTTTAAATAGTTAATAGAAAAAGTGGTACTATCTTTTTAAAATGGACAAGAAAAGAGTGCTCTGGTTATCGTTGGGTGTAAGTGTTCTTACTCTGGCATCTTGCTTAGGAGCAAAAGAAAACTTCATCTATTTCAGAACCTTCTTCTTTTTTGCTTCAGGTCTTATCTTAGGGAAAAAATGGGGCAGCCTGAGCCAGGCCATTTTTTTAGCTATGCTTTTTATTATATCCCCTTCTTGGTTGCCCTCTGGTGCTTCTTTCTTCCCTTATATTGGCTTTCTCCTGGGAAGTCTTTGTCTCACCTTCTGGGTTGGCTGGAGAAGAAGCTATAACAGGGTTCCCGCTACGGTCTCCTTCGCCGTGGTGGTCTTTCTGGTATTCACGGTCGCCTTATTTTATAGCCAAAGCAAGGTAATGCACCCTTATTTCCCCTTCCCTTTCATTATAGCTTTAGCTGCCTTCGTCTACTATTTCTTCCGGATGTTCAAAAGCCGTCATTTAATCCAGCTGTTAACCTTTGGCTTGATTGTTAACTACCTGTTTTCCGCCCTCTTTTCTTTTAGCACCCAGCTGAAATCTCCCTGGTTCGAACCATTCATTCGGTTATACCTCAATTTGGTCCCTGGAGATTTTCTCGCTCTTTTGGTAGTCTCTTTTATCATTCCCCCTATGGTACCTTTTCTCGTTAAGAAAAAGGTGATGAAGGAGGAACAAATCTTCCAAGGAATTAAAATTTAATAAAAAGCTAAAAAGATGTTGACAGGAGGGAATTATTCTGATATAAGTTTTCCTAAATAATCTTTCAAATACCTAACAGAAGGAGGCGTAGGTATGACAAAGGCTGAGTTGGTTGCTAAAATAGCGAGGGAGGTACATATTCCCAAAGCTGCAGCTAACAGAGCAGTAGATTCCTTTATTGGTGGAATCACCACTGCGCTGAAGAAAGGTGACAAGGTAACCTTTGTTGGCTTTGGGACCTTCACGGTAGTTCATCGGAAGGCCAAGATGGGGAGAAATCCCCGCACGGGTGCTCCCTTGACCATCAAGGCAAAGAGGGTGGTCAAATTTAAGCCGGGAGCCAAATTGAGCTCCGTTGTAAGCTAAAAACCTCCTACTATCCTGATTTCTTTATAGCCTGAGGGGCAGGTAATCCTGCCCTATTTTATTCGCAGCTCAAAGATGATGCTGCTCACTTCGAAGCTGGAACTGAAATTGACTCCGCCGACTGGCTGGTAACCCCGCTCACGCTGTCCACCAATTGCAGCACTAACTGGTACTTCCCTGTCTTAGCTTTTAGCTGAGTGGTCAGGGTGTAAAGCTCATCCTTCTTATCCGTTATCTCCTTAGAGGTGAGGCTAAAGGATATATTCTCGGTAACCTTATCGACTACATTGCCTGCTTCGTCTTTCAGTTCTCCGAGAAATTCCATGTCCACCTTGTAGGTATCACCCTCTCTGTAGTATCGAAAGTCCGCATATCGGACCATTACCGTGAGCTGTATGGCGGTAAGCCCGGATGGATGCTCGGAGAAGCTGGTACTCCAGTTAAAGGGGAGCTTCGGTGGAAGGGGCTCCTTAATTTGCGGCGGCGGGGTAGTAGTGGAGGGCTGGTCGTAGGATATATCGGGCTGGAAGACGTACTTCTCTTTTATATCATCAAGAGCTCTCTGGTATTCATCGGGCACCGGTTCAAAATAAGAGCGCCCTTTCTGAACCTGCCAGTAATAGTCGGCGTAGGTCTGAGGGTAAGGTCTGAGCAGGAAATACTTTCCGCTTCCATATAAGTCAGCGAAAACCAGTGGCTCATTTGGATTCAGGTAGGCTGATCTCAATCTGTAGTATTGCCAGAGATAAGCAGGGCGAGCACTTATACCCGAGACAATCTCTTTCCATTCTCGGTCGGGCGGACCCAGCACAATGTAAATCTGCCCACGTGCTGTCTTCCATCCTTCCAGGCTTCCTTCTTGGAAGCTCTGAATAGCATAGTCAATTCTGGCGTAAAACTCCTCCTTGAACTCGTTAACAAGTGTCTCCGGATTGTAATCACGACGATCCCAGAATATTTGAATGAACCTCAATCTTTCTTCTCTGGTCTTTAACTTCTTGAACCTGTCTTTCTCATCTTTCAATATGATGTAGCCAACCGGACCCTCGTGCCATTTGTTTAGTGAGCCTTTTAGCTCTTCCTGTGCGTAAGTCTGTTCGCAATTTATCGAAGGATGCGAATAAACTCCCTCCACTGTGAGCAAAAAGATAGGAAGTAAGAGGAAGCTTATCATCCAACGCCCTTTGTTTCCTTTTTTCATTTTAC
>JAOUOQ010000009.1 GCA_029880275.1 Candidatus Aminicenantota bacterium
GTTCCTGTAACTTCATAAACCGCTTTAACATTGTCCACCTGATGGGGGCGGGCTACCTGAGGGGGAAGGTTGCTCACATTATAACTGATGACCCGCTCGTAAGCAGCGTCGGAATCCGAGGTGATGACCCCGTAATTTCCCTTAACCCGGGGAGCCAGCCATTGGGAAGTCTTCTCGTCAGGGGGGACATATCCTATTTTCGCTCCCATCTCCACCGCCATATTGCACAGCACCATCCTGCCGGCGATGCTCATATTCTCTATGGTCGGTCCGCAGAACTCCACTGCCCGGTAAAGTGCACCGTCGGCTCCCAGCTCTCCAATAATGTAAAGAATAAGATCCTTGGCGGAGACCCACGGGAGGAAAGTCCCCTCTACCTCTATGCGGTAAGTCTCGGGAACTCTGAGCCAGAGGTGGTCGGTCGCCCAGAGAACCGCCGCCTCGCTTCTTCCTATTCCCGTGGCAAAGGCGCCAAATGCCCCATAAGTGGTGGTGTGGGAGTCGCTGCCGAGAATCAGTGTACCGGGGAAAGCAAAGCCTCTTTCGGGCAGTACCTGGTGGCAGATGCCCGTCCCTACATCATAGAAGCCCTTTATTCCCTGCTTCGTGACGAATTCCCGTATCTCTTTATGGTTGAGAGCATACTTCTCGTTAGCCGCCGGAACGCAGTGGTCTAAAACTATCACAATCTTGTCCGGGTTCACCACCTTATTCCTGCCCAGCTGCTGGAAAATCCTTGAGATGGCGGCAGTATTATCGTGGGACAGAATCCTGTTGGGGGTAACGGTGACTATCTCGCCTGCAACAACCTTATCTTTACCCGATTTCTTTGCCAGAACCTTTTCGGCGAAGGTAAATCCCATGGCTCCTCCGTTTAAAAGATAAATTATAGCCTGAAGGGGTCGAAGTTGAGGAAGTCGGCGTAGTGCACTATTATGGCTTCCACTGAGTGCCGGACACCCTCCCCCTCCTTGGAGTGGACGGCGATGATGTGGAGAACCTCGTCGGGGATTCCTTCCTCGAAACAGAGTCCCACCCCGGAAAAGGGATGGCGAAGGAAAGCGCCTGACCTGCTCTGGATGAATTTTCCCTTCTCTTCGGTGTATTCCAGGAGCTTACCGATATCGTGGAGCAGAGCACCGGCAATCAGGTAATCTTTATTAACCTTTAGCTTATCACCATAGACCTCGCTAAAAGCCTCGGCCACCTTAATACAGACCCTGGTTACCGCCCGTATATGGTCCTTAAAGCTTATGGGAGTATCGGGAATCATCAGGGTAAAAGGGATTCTCTCCAGGTCGCTCACCTCCCAGTTGCCGCGGCGAAGAGCTTTCTCCCATACATTAAGTGTCTTCTCCCGCAGCGCGGAATCTGCAATCAGCTTGAATTCGGGTATTGAATGGAGCAATTCATTCTTCATATATAGTGTTTCTCCTTTTCAGGGTAGAGTTCTCTCCGAGGGTCCATCGTACTCGTGGTCGGTGGGGTGAATCCTTCTCATCGGTCGCTGACGGGTTTTTTCCTCGTGGATGTGCGCTGTTAAACCAGCCACCCTGGCTATGATGAAAAAGATGTTGGCTATCTCAGGAGGAATACCTATCTCGCACAAAAGTGAGCCTATGGCTCCATCGACATTTATGGGAAGCTGTTTCCCCAGGGAGCGAGACAGCGCCTCCTCCAGGGCTTTTGCCATCTGCACATGCTTGCCGGCAATTCCCAGCTCGGAGGCTAACTTATATAACTTAGCTGTGCGAGGGTCTTTGGTGTGAATCCGATGCCCAAAACCCAGTATCCTCTTCCTTTTCTCCCGGTATTCCTCCACCAGTTCCTCGGCAACCTCAGAGGGAGAGCGATTGCTCTCTTCCATCCTTGTGACCCCCTCTAAAACGACCCTCATGCACCCCTCAACTGCCCCGCCGTGGAGATGGGTTATGGCTAATATCCCGCTGGCAAGGGATGCGTTGAGAGGAGCCCCGGTGGAGGCTACGGTGAGCGCAGCGAGGGTCGATGGGGGGGTAGCCCCGTGGTCGATGGAAGCTACCAGGATAGCATCAATCAACCTTCCTACCTTCTCCGGGGGAAACTCTCCGGTGAGGGTTAAATAGATTGCTTGACTGAAAGAGACTTTCCCCATCAGCTCGTCTATCCGATACCCCCTGAGAAGGAGCTTGTTAGGCTCTACTTTGGTGATGGCGGTTTTCCAATGTAATTCTTCCATTATGGGCTCCTAATATATTGTTCAATAAGGCTATATATAAAAATCATCCTGTCTTATCAGGATATTGACCGAAGCGCCTTTTTGGTGACTGCGGGAATATCGCCAAAGTTATCCACTACATACGCTCCCACTTCCTTCAATCGCTTCACCTTATCCTGATAAGTCCCCCGCCCTCCCTCAATGATAGCCCCGGCATGGGAAAAGCGGGTGCCCTCTTTGGCAGCCGCTCCTCCAATGAAGGCGACCAAAGGCTTGGTAAATTTCCCCTCGGCAATGAGCTCGGCGACCTGCTCTTCTTGAGAGCCGCCGATTTCGCCGAACATAACCACCGCTTTGGTTTGCTCGTCCTCCTGGAAGAGCTTTACGATCTCAGAGTGCGGGAGTCCCACTATCACATCCCCGCCGACATGAACTATGGTGGACTGCCCTATTCCCTGTTTGTTGAGATAGTAAGCTATGGAGGTGGTTATACCACCGCTGCGGGAGGTAACTCCCACCTCCCCCGGACTGAACCACTGCCTGGCAAACTCTGCCCGCCCTCCGATCATCCCTACGATTGCCTTTCCGGGACTGCACAGCCCAAGGGTATTGGGACCAACAAACTTTACCCCTCGCCTTGTGGCTTCCTGGTCAATCTCCAGAACATCATATATGGGGACGCGGTCGGGCACAATGACCAATAGCTTAATTCCCGCCTCCATTGCCTCTAAGGCTGCACCTTTCACCAGAGGAGCGGGGACGAAAATTGCGCTCACATCAATAGAACCTTCCTTTTCCAGAGCTTCTTCGGCGGTATCGAAAACCGGAACTCCCTGAATCTCCTGCCCCCCTTTTCCAGGTGTACATCCGGCTACAATCCTGGTGCCGTATTCCTGCATGAGCCTGGTGCGCACCATCCCTTCCCGACCGGTTATCCCCTGCACTAATACCTTTTTGTGCTCATCTATTAAAATAGCCATTATAGCATCCTCTCTCTACGATAATCTTCCAGCTCCGGAATGGGTAACAGGATGGAAATAGCCTGGTTTCCGTGAAAGCGGCACGCCAACTCGCATGCCAGGCACTCAATGCATCCCCCTTTCTTCGCTTCCTCGGTGGTAATGGCTAATACTGCTTTCTCGCCTTCTATTTTTAGAATCTTTGGAATACACTCCTTAACACAGACCTTACTCTGGCAGGCAAGGCATTGGGAGTGGTCAATGCGAAGCGTACCGGTCAGGGTGTCAAACGAGTAAAGGTCTCCTTGAGGCGACCCTTTACTCTGAGCCGCTGGGGGTGAGGGTTTGACTTTATGCTTGCTCAGCAGCTTCTCAAGGCGAGAGACGCAGAAATCGGGCGTATCGTCCCTTCCATAGCCTTCCACCGGGGCGTGGAGGTCTTTGGTGTAAGTTTGTATAATCTCTATCGCCTTCTCCTCGGAGTTCCCTCCCAGACGGATCACCGCCGGAATAGAGAGGTTCTCCTCAAGGAAGGCTTTCACCAGCCCTCGGGCAGAATGGAACTGCTCCTGGCTGGCTACCCCGGAGCCCGAGGCGAAATAGCCATCGATATTGGATTGAGAGAGGATTATTTTGGCTGCCCGATAAACCTTGGAAGCCGGCGGATTGCCGCTGGTGTCGCAGAAATTAGCCAGTTTATAGCCACGTTTCAACAGGGCATCCATGGACATCATAGAGCCACCACCTCCGGCTCCGTGGAACCCTATATACCCCTCGTCTTTGTTAAAGTCCTCTGTTAGCTGAATAAAATAAAAGGTTCCCCGAAAGTCCCCCTCTTCCACCTTATAAGCGATTTTCTCCAGCGGGGTGGCGGGTCGGTCGAGCTCCCGGGCAATCTCAATTCCAAGCTCCGGATGGCGGAATACCGCGTAGTCATCGATGGCTATGCGGCAATCGGCGGCTATCACATCGCCCGACCTGGTGACTACCAGTGGATTGAGCTCAGCCGAGCGGGCTTCATATTGCCTAGCTAATTGATATAACCTGGTTAAGACTGTTCCCACCTTAAGCTGAAGCCCGCCTGTGAGACCGGTTTGTCTGACCAGGTTGCGCGCCTGATAGTCCCGCAGACCGCTGAATACATTTATCTGTCTAAAGGCAATTTGCGAGGGGTATTGGCGGGCAATTTCCTCAATGCCGGTTCCCCCTTTGGAGCTAAAGATAGCCACCGGGCCTCTCTTCTGGTCGTCAATTATGATACTGGCAAAGAACTCCCGCTCAATATCCAGCTTCTCCTCAACCAGCACCTTCTCAACGGTGACCCCTTTGAATTTTCTGCCCAGAATATCGGCAGCACACTGCTGCGCCTCCTGAGGCGAGGCGGCAAATTTTATCCCTCCCAGTGCTGCCCTTCCGGTGACCCAGGCCTGGGCTTTTATCACCACGGGGCAGTCGAGCTTCTCAGCTATCTCCTTTGCCTCCTGAGGAGTGGAAGCTACCCCTCCCCGGGGTATGGGAATCTTCCGTGTCTTTAAAAGCTCCTTTCCTTGATACTCATATAAGCGAGCCACTAAAACCACACCTCCTGCTCTTGATAGTCATGTTAACATCAGCTTTCTGTCATACTAAAGAAGCTTTCTTATTTTAACGAAAAAAAGAGGAGAACTCAAGATAATCCGCAGCTAAATGGAGGCGGTCATTATTATTGGATGGAGCAGCATTGCAGGAAGCGAAGGGCATCTTCATACATCGATAAGTTGTTGAAAAGGAAGTAGTTTGTCTCCGAAGAAGTGCAGTTCTCTTTGAGAAAGAGGAGGTCTGCGTCGGTATATCTATAGCTATACCCTCCCTTCCCGTGCAGGCGCAGATAGCCTATCTCCCCCGTCTCGGGCTTTGCCAGGAAAGGGTCGAGGCAGGGGATAAGGTCTAGCTCCAGGCATAGCGCCCTCACTTCTGCTTCCTTCCACTCACCCCTGGGTTCCCAGATTAAGCGGTAGCTCTTCCGGTTTATTTGGCTGAAGAAGCTGCGCATGTTCTCCATATGCTCGGCAGTAGGCGTAAAGCTGGGAGGGGTCTGGAAGACAACCAACCTGGCTTGCAGGATATTGGCAGCGGCTTCGGTCTCCTCCCAAGCCTGATATACCTCATTGGTCGGTTTAAAGAAGCCGTAATTTTTCTTCAAAGATTCCGGTATGGGCTTCTTCAGGCGGCGGTAGGTGGGGCTGGATGTTTGATGGGTAATTAGCTGCCACACTTTGAGGGTGAATTCAAACTCGAAAGGGACTTCTTCCCGCCACCTTCTCACAGTTCCAGGCTGTGGGAGTTGATAAAAGGTCTGCTGAACCTCCACCACATTGAACTGCTTGACATAGGAATCCCGCTTGACGGGGAAACCACAGCACCCGACCTTTACCATCATATCCGGACACCTCATTTGCCGAAGGGGTTTACGCAATTCATCGTTCTGGAGACCTCAGCATCTGCAGATTATCTTCGAGCTCTTGCTGGCATCGTTTGCAGAAGCGATCGCTTTTAATATCGGTATCCCTCAGGCTGTTGGAGAAGTGCATTACGCACTTTGTATTATAGCAATGCCGCAGACCATAGGTATGACCCAGCTCATGGACCGCCTCCTTGGTCGTCCGCAGGAGGAACAAGGCTTTAGCCGACGCAAGACCGTAGAATTCCTGATGCAGCCGGCAGAGGGATATCAGGGCTACTCTACCTGGAAGGTCTGCCTGCCCGAAGACGAAGTTTAAGGGGCTGACATATAAATCTACCTCGGTTATCCCCAGAAGCCTCTCTCCTTGAGGGGGACGATATGTTTGCAGTCGATGGAGGATGACCTCGGAGTTGTACTGCCTCCGCCTGACATGGTAAGCCTCGGAGGGAATCCCCACTGCTTTGAGCGAAGCACAGGGAAGCGAGAAAGTCCGGGAGAGCGAGGGGATGAGATGCTCTAAAACATAGGGTTCGATCTCACCTATCGGTAACAGATAAAGCATTTTCTTTTTGTTTTTATCTCTCAACATTATATCCAAAATAGCTTTGTTTTGCGAACAGGGCTTAAGTCTTTGAAAATAATAGCAATATTTTTAAAGGCTTATTCTCTTCTCTGTTACCACAAAAGATGGACATTGCCGATTCTTACCCTCTGGAGTCCCATCTCTTGGGCCGCTCTGAGGCAGCGTTCCGCCTGGGTGCGAGAGGTGTGTGGAAGGTCGGAGAAGAAGAACTGGGGATGAAACGCAAGCAGGGCGTAGGGTATGGAGGGGTTGCATTGGCTGATGAACCTGGCAATACCTCTGACTTCCTCCTCGTCTATATACCTTGGAACCATGAGGGTGCTGGCGATGAGAAGCGGAGGGTCTAGTCTCTGCTCAATCAACGAGCACAGCCTTCTGAAGTTGGCTAATGTCTGCGTATTGGAGACACCGGTCAAGGCTCTGTGGACCCCTTCATCCCAGGCTTTTAAATCAAATTTCACACACCCTCCGCTGCTGAGGCTCAATTCAGCCGCCCGGTCGAGGAGGCGAGGATTCATGCTCCCGTTGGTCTCCCAGCATATACGCACTATCTTCCCCCGGGCGCGGGAGCGGGCGATTCTGGAAACCTCCAGGGCGTGGACGATTTGAGGAGTGGGGTCACCGCCGAAGTAGCAGATGCACGAGGTTCTGTCATCCACCTGAGAGGCTAACTCCTCTGCGGTGGTGGGCGAGGCTGGGGTCAGGCGCTGGCGATAGTGCCAGTTCTGGCAGAAGAGGCAGTTGAAGGAGCAGGCATTATAAAATACCGCCAGGTTCTTATATCCATACTCAGGACCATCGGCATAGGAGAACTCCGGATAGCCGGCGCTACTTCCGGCAGGACAGACCCAGTCGGCGACACAGTTAGTGGGCAGAGGGTCCCAGTACCAGTCCACCGATGCGGCTCTCCTCTGACTCCACAAAGGTCGGAGCTTCCCCTCTCTGTTCTCCCTGATGCCGCAAAATCCCTTTTCCCCAATCCCGATGCGGCACTGGTTGATGCAGATATTACATCTCACACCGCCTTCGGTGCGCGGCGGCTGCGGGGGGAGTTCAAATTTAGCTCGGCTCTCGGAGTGAAGCTTCCGAATGTGAGGGAGAAGTCGGGGAAATTCATTTCTCAGGCACTGATAGCACAGCCTGAGAAAAGAGGAGATGGTGCTCTCCTCTTTACCGCAATTTATACATTTAGTCTTTTTCAAAAGGCGAGGTCCTTTATACGCTGAGCACCTCTCCCACGATAGGAATAGGCGCTCCGCAAAAAATGCAGCAATTTCCTTCAAGATTACATTCGCTCACTGAATAGCCCACTCTGCGAATAAGGAGCTCCCCGCAGGAGGGGCAATAGGTGTTCTCAAGGGGGTGCCCGGGGACATTGCCAATATAGACAAACTGCAGACCGCAGCTCTTTCCGATTTCAATGATTCGCTCCAGAGTAGCCACCGGAGTAGCCGGCAGATGGGACAGCCGCAGATGGGGGATAAAGCGGGTCACATGCCAGGGAGTCGCCACCCCCAGATGGTCGGCAATCCAGGTAGCCAGGTCCTTCATCTGGCTTTCGTCATCACTATATCCGGGAATCGCATTGGTGACCACTTCCACATGCATGTTCCACTTTTCTTTAGCCCTGATAGTATTTTCCAAAATAGGGGTGAAATCGCTTATATGGGCTATCTTCCCATAAGAGCGCCGACTGAAGCCTTTAATGTCAACCCTATAAGAGTCAAGATAAGGACCGATAAGGTCTAAGGCCTCCTCGGAGATAAAGCCATTGGTGACATAATTGGTGTAGAGGTGGTTCTTTTTAGCCAGCTTAGCCGAATCAAGAGTGTATTCAAACCACACAGTTGGCTCATTGTAAGTCCAGGAGACTCCCTGACAACCTGAGTTTTTGGCAGCCTCAACCGCTTCTTCAGGAGCGATGTACTCTGTGAGAGGGGTGTCCTCTTGAATCTGGCGATGGGCAATATCCCAGTTCTGGCAGCCGGGGCAGCGAAAATTGCATCCGAGCGTTCCCAGAGATAAAGCCCGGCTTCCGGGGAAGAAGTGAAACATAGGCTTTATCTCAATGGGAGCAATCCAGCTGGTAGCCACCTGACCATAGGCTAAGGTGTAAAGCTTTCCGTCGAGGTTCATGCGGTCCCAACAGTACCCCCTTTTACCCGGATGTATTTTGCATCTCCGCTGACAAATGTTACATTGCACTTTACCTTCAGTAAGGGATTGGTATAAGATGGCTTCCTTAATGTAGCTTTTTGGGGGCATCATATTTATAGTTTTTGCTGAAAAGCCTCGGTATTTAAAATCTTCTATAAAGTGAGCTTTATCCGTCTTTGAAGTGCGAAGATAACCATTAGTCCAACAACTATCCCCGCAAAATCTGCTAACACATCCCAGGGGTCAGCGTTCCTTCCGGGGACGAAGCTCTGATGAAACTCATCTGATATAGCATAAAGCAGCGAGAAGCAGGCAACAAGGGCGGTGGTTTTGACCGCTATTTTTTTCTGGAATCCCCCATTTATCACCCGGAACATCAGCAAGGCGAGAATGAAGTATTCAGCTATATGGAGAAAGTAGGGGGATGGGAGTGGTATCACCTTGCGTGGTCTCTGCGCTGATAGGAGGAAAATGACTACCATGTAACCGATAAGGGGAAGCCATAAAAGGAAAAGGATTTTCAGCTGCTTCACAGAATCTTTTCCTCAGCGGGCGAAAGCGTACATAACCCAGGAAATTACCAGTGCAAAAAGGACAAAGGAGAGGAACACTATAATTCCAAACTTAAGTCTCTCTTTTTTCTCCTTTTTGAAGAGGAGGGAGAATAGAATGGAGACAATTAAAGAGAAAAGGAGCAAAACTAAAAAATGGTCTCTCATTGCTAACTATCTTTCGGGTTAATCTTTCTTTCCTGATGCGATATCATAAGCATTCAGAATCACCAGAACATTCAGCAAGCTGGCTACCAAGATGAAGGTGTTTCCATATTCGTGAGTCAGAGAATATGCATCTCCTTGACCATAACCAGCCACTTTTAAGATGATATAAAGAGGACCCATACCAATGTTTCCCAGAGTTGCCAGATAGGATAGTGGTTGACCCCGCTCAATAAAATAAAGCTTGCCATCCATCACAAGCCCCAATAAGAACATCGCCAGAATCAAGGCAAGAAACACCAGCCCTGTGCTCCTTTTTCTCATAAACAACTGCCCTGCTCCTGGTAGGCACCAACCCAGAAAGCAAGTGAGGATAACTTTCAAGGGGCCATGATGTCTTTTTGACTCTGGCTTTGTCATGACTCTTCAAGATTGAGAAAAAGAGGGCTCCTATTGCTGGGCATCTCTGGTGGAGGTAAGCTCGGCAGCCCACTTAGTTCCACGATATATGTAATGGAGTCCAGAAATTATGGTCATCACTGCCGTAAGATAGAGCAACCACAGAATGATGAACGAGGTTCTTTCCAGATAATTGAAAAGAAGGATAAAGAATATGGTTCCTAACTGAACATCGGTTGTTATTTTTCCAGGAATAGATGGAATGATACGGAACTTCCCGGTGACCGTTTGCACTGAGAAAGCTCCCAATACGATGATAATCTCCCTGAAGATTATGATAATAGTTATCCATACAGGAACCCTATTTGCCAGTTTCAACTGGGGAAGGCTGAGGAGAAAATAGGCAGAAACTAACAGGAGCTTATCGGCTAAAGGGTCGAGGAAAGTTCCTATAGGGGTTTTTATGTCCTTAACTCGGGCAATAATACCATCCAGAAGGTCGGTAATACCAGCTGCCAGAAAGAAAAAGAACGCCAGCCCCTTATAAGAATAGGTTACCAGAATTACAAAAACCGGGATAAGGATTAACCTGCTGATGCTCAACAGATTAGCGATATTGAATGCTGAGTTTGCCATTTTACCTGGAAAATCAGACCCAAAAGGTGGAAGAATCCCCCCTTTACAGCCTACAAATGCTTCTACTTCTTCCTCACGATATCTTGAGCTTTCACCTCACCGCTCTTTATGGAACAGGTGGAATAAGTATCCTCTACCTCGGTAACTATTATTTCTCCTACCTGCTTTTCTTTGGTGACCAGGGGTTGTCCGGTTGCCGGATCAATAACGGTCTTTCCTTTACGAAAGACATAAAAAATTTCCCCTACCTTGACCCCGTGATTGGCACCAAGGTTGATGATGACATCACCATCCGACACATCGGCTACCATCCCCTGCCCTGCTGGTGCAGCCAGCCCGGAAGCAGAATCAACTATCTTCTCAGTGATTTTTACCACCGCCGGATGCATGACTTCGTGAGCCAAACCATAATCGTAGCTTTGCTTGAAGCGGGCACTGCGGAATTGGGCACCCACCATACGCTTATTATTTTCAGCCTCCTCTGCCACCACAATCTCCCCGGTGGTAGTGTTAACCAAGCGGGCATCAAGCACCACCTTGCCCGTGGTTACCGAAGCACCCAGGGAACGAAAACCACCACCGACATCGCTAATGCTGAACTGGGTGACCGAGCCAGTGAGGATGTATTGAACGCCCAATAACTTTCCAATCTGAGCTGCCGTTTGAGGGGTTACCGCTCCTGAAGCTCCCAGCCCTTGTTCAGCAAGCACAGCGTTAAGCTTCTCCCGCTCGATCACAGAGAACTTCCCTGATTGCAACAGTTCGGTAACAAAAACATCGGCCGCTGCCTCCCCTAACCTTTCACCCCACCAATACCAGGTGCTCTTATTTTCGAAGTCGATTACCGCGACCCGGGGTTTCGCCTGTGAGAATCCTGAGGAGCTGAAGGTTAATATTAATAGACAGGCTAAAGCAAGGCTGCCAATTTTATATGTTAATTTCATAGACTCTCTCCTTCTTTGCCTTTTTAATAGCTGAATCACCAAAAACAATAGCTTATCTTCTTACTTATGTCAAGAGAAAATATGATGCGATGGAAGTTTTCCATTCACTCTTATTTCTCACTACCAACAAGATATTTCCTATATTTCCGTGCAATCGCTTTGGGCACCTCTGCTTCAACCAGCATGTTCTCCAGCCGGGAGTCCTCCCTCAAAACCCGTCCTTCCCGATGCAGTAAGGAGCGGAGTTTCCCATCAGCCGGTGGTATCTCAAAGGTGACCGCCACCCTGCGCTCTGATAGCAGAGCAGCGATTCTTCGCAGTAAGGCGTCCTTCCCCTCTCCTGTAAAGGCGGATAAATAAATGGGATTATCTATCATCCTGCCCTGCACAGAGAGCATAGTGGTGGGTATTAGGTCGATTTTATTCAGCACATTTATAATCGGGCGATGGGTAACAGGTAAGCTTTCCAGAACTTTATTAACCTCTTTATGCTGCTCTAAAAAGTTAGGATCAGAGATATCAATGACATTTATGAGCAGGTCTGCTTTCTTTACCTCCTCCAGGGTAGCTCGAAAAGCAGCGATAAGTTCGGGAGGGAGCTTGCGGATGAAGCCTACTGTGTCCGAGAGGAGGCAGAGCTGACCGTTGAGAAGTCTTAATCTCCGAATCAAAGGGTCCAAGGTATTGAAAAGGTCGTGGCTGGTGGGAGCATCCGAATTTGTAAGAAGATTGAAAAGGGTGGTCTTGCCGGCATTGGTATATCCAACCAGTGAGGCCAAAGGAATGAGACGGGATTCCCTTCGTTTCCGCTGTTGTTCCCTGAAAATGACAACCCTTTGAATCTGCCGTCTGATTTTAGCAATTCGGTTTTTTATCTTCCGGCGGTCGAACTCCAGTTTAGTTTCCCCAGGTCCCCTGGTACCTATGCCGCCTCCCAACTGTGAGAGGTAAAGCCCTTTACCTCCTAATCTGGGAAGAAGATAATTGAGCTGAGCCAATTCTACCTGGAGCTTTCCCTCCTTACTCCTTGCCCGTCGGGCGAATATGTCCAGTATCAGTTGATTTCGGTCAATAACTTTTTGATCGATGGCGTCTTCGATGTTACGCACCTGCGAAGGGAATAGCGGCTCATCAAATATAACTAAATTTATTCCCTCTTTCTGGCAAAGTTCAGACAGCTCTATTATCTTCCCTTTGCCAATACAAAATCGGGAGTCTCTTTTCTCTTTGAACTGAACTACGCTCTCCAGCACCACTGCCCCGGCTGTTCGGGCAAGACTGGCTAATTCCTCCAGGGAGTCCTGCGCCTCCCATTTCTCTCTGGGAGAGGAATAAACCCCCACTAATAAAGCTCTCTCCTGATATTCGATGATGAACCGTCCTCCTGAGAAAAGAATTTTATCCGGTTAACGGTTATCTTCCCTTTTCAGTTGGTTAAAATCTATATAATTGCGGAAGGTCTTGGCGGTAGTGATGGTGGATATAGCATGTTTAAAGACCATCTGCTCCTGCCCACTGTTCTCGATTAGCAGGGCAAACCTATCAAATCCTTTTATTCTTCCCGTTATACGGAAGCCATTCACCAGATGGATGGTAACTATTGTCCTCTCTTTTCTTAATTGATTAAGAAAGGCATCCTGTAAGTTTTCGGGCCTCATGTTCATAAAATTTCCCTTTTAATTGATTGGTCTTTTTTTCCCCGAGTCGATTTTCAATAAAATATGCTATTCTTTGAAACACCTCCTTTGGATTTTTTCCCAGGCTAAACCAATTTAATCCCTCCTCCTTTCTGAGCCAGGTGAGCTGACGCTTAGCATACCTTCTGGTATTCTGCTGGATAAGCTCCTTAAGTCTTTCTGCAGGGTATTCACCATTTAGAAAACCGATAATCTCACGGTAGCCTAAAGCTTTAAAAGCGTGGCACTGGGGTAAATAGCCCCTCTGCAATAAGTCCTCCACTTCTTCAATCCATCCGCTGGCAAGCATCCTTTCTACTCGCTCGTTAATCCTTTTATAGAGTTCCGCTCGGGGCAATATCAGGCCTATCTTGATAGCCGGTAGCTTGTTCTCTGCGAAGGGGTTCTCTTTAAGGTGCTGGGACATAGTCTTTTTGGTGGTGAAATATATCTCCAGCGCTCTTAATATCCGCTGCCTGTCGTTCTCCCCTATACGACCATAGGACTCAGGATCAATCCTTTTCAACATCCTGCGCATATATGGTAAGCCTTTCTTATCGCATAGCTTCTCCATTCTCTTGCGCAATACTATATCCCTGGGAGATAGCTGGAAGAGACCTTTGAGCAAGGCTTTAATGTAAAGTCCTGTACCTCCGACAATAATCGGAACCTTATTCCGTCCCCTTATCTCTTTAATTGCCCTCAGAGCTAATTTCATAAACTCACCGGCTGAGAATCTCTGGTCTGGCTCAAGGATGTCAACCAGATGATGGTGCACCGCTGCCAACTCCTGGGATGAGGGCTTGGCAGTGCCGATTTGAAGACCCTCATACACCTGAATAGCGTCAGCGCTAATAATCTCGCCCCCCAGGCGATGGGCAAGAAACAGGGCCAGGGCGCTCTTCCCTACCCCCGTCGGTCCCATTATTATAATGCACTTGCCTTTCATAGCCTCACTGCCTGGGTGTATATGTAAATAATTATAATATGGAGGGGAGTACAATTTTCAAGAATAATATTAATATCAACAACCACAAAAAAACCAGGAGAGCTCTTAACTGCTCCTTTGTGAGATGCAATATAAATCTTTTCGTAGTTCTACCTTGCTCAGGCTTAGAGGCTCTTTTTTGGCGATTTAAAATAGAACCCATTGCCTTTTAATAAATTGTTTAGCTCATTTTTTGTGATGTATAAATATTTAAACTTTACCCTTTAAAAGTTTACTGCCAAATGATGGAGCAGTTAAATATATAGAGCTTACAAGCTTTTTACTTTTTATTCGCCGCTTAGTCTTTTTTTCTTCTCCAAAAGCTCCTCTTTGGTCTCTTTATGGTCGGGGTCGGGAATGCAGCAATCTACTGGACATACCGAGGCGCACTGGGATTCATCAAAGTAGCCGACGCACTCGGTGCACTTCTCAGGGTCGATTACATAGATGTCTTCCTCTTCAGTTATAGCCTCATTCGGGCACTCGGGCTCACAGGCACCACACGAAATGCACTCTTCAGTAATCTTATAAGCCATTGAACTACCTCCTTTTTCTATCTATTTAGACGATGTAAAAACAACCATTCATCAACAACAAGGACAAAGAACGCTTGATAGTTAACACAGTTTATTAATTTTATAAGAAACCTCAACAAATTGTCAAGGGCAAATTGAGGTATATTGCTCTTTTTTAGGGGGTCACCGGAAGATAGCATTGTGATCTGTCTTCTCTCTCAATATGCTCTTGTTAAATCCACTCCGGAGTAATAGTGTTGGAGTATTTCCTGATAGGTAGCCCCTTTGCGTGCCAGGCCGAAAGCTCCTACCTGGCACAGCCCTACCCCATGCCCCCAGCCTTTTCCGATAAAGGTGAACGCCTCAATGAAACCCTCTGGAGAAGTACTCCTCTCAATTATGAAGAGATTCTCCCTCAACCCTAATACCGACCTGATTCTCAGTCCCGATAAGACCACTTCCCCTTGCTTACCCAATATCTTGAGCTTAACTACTCTGCCCGATATCCCCAGCTTCAGGGGATGGAGGTCTACCACATCACCCAGGGTAAAGAAGCTGTTAACCTGGCTGCTAAGCTCCTGCTGGCTGTATCTGATCTCCCAGGAGTAATATCGTGAATAACGGTCGTGAGATACCCCCCGAGGGTCGGTGATAACCTTTAAATAATCTATGGTGCCCCCAGAATGATGAAACACCACCTCATCTCCGGCTGTAAAATCTATGCCTCGGGTTGGCAGCTCCTTGTTGGCAAAGGATTTGAAATAGAAACAATTCTCAGACAAACGATACGGAACCAAACTCCCCTCATATCTGATGATAATGCCTCCTTGCTGAAGACGATGAAGAGAGCCGCGGGCAAGAGGGAAAGGCTGAATGCGGGCGAGCATGCGAGAGATGACTTTTAATACGAACGCCCTTGATGGGATACGCGTGAGGCGAAGGGTATCATTGTTGAAAGGTAATATTACCCCTTCTCTCATAAAAAGAGCAAGATTTCGTCTGGTCAGGGGGGCAGCAGAAGCTAAATCGGGGAAGCGAGTAAGGTAAGCAATATCTTTATCAGAAACTAAAAATCCCGCTCGCTTTTCCCATTGAAAAGCTTTTATCAGCCAGTTAATCAGCTCGTCAACTTTGATCTTATCGTATTCTTGATGGTAGTACATTAACTCTTCGGGAGGCTCTATTTTAAGGAACTTGCAGGCAGCCTCTATCCAGTTTTCAATATCATCATAGGTGCTATCCTCTTCCAGAAATTCTTTGTTGAAATTAACCCTGGGCAGGATACCGTTAACCACCGATTGCGCCAGATCATCATTTGCCAATTCCCCATCCTCTGTGTAGATGAGCTCTTCCTCTTCCACGGCTTGCTGAGGGGCATTCTGAGAGACCATCTCCGGATAGCATTCAACACCTCTGAGGTAAGGTAGGAACTCATCGGTAAATATGTTCTCCCCATCCTCTGTATGACCGCCACAGGTGGAGGTATAGAGGGCATTGATCGGCTCTTCCTGATAGGTGATGATAATTCCCCTGGTGTTCTTCACCGCCCGATTGCTGAGAGAATTCTCCACGGAGTAGCCCTTATATACCTGACAGGCAGCGGTGGGACAGAGGTCATACCCAGAAGCTGAGAACCTCCCCATATTTTTGAAGGCATAGGTTCGGGCAGCTATGGCCTGGGCTTTCAGAGCTTCAATCTCAGGAAATAACTGGGGACTCATCTCACAGGGAACCACCCCTTTAAGGTAGTCCTCCAGGCTCAACTCGTTGACTACCTGCAGTTTCCCGTAATCGTCAATGAATAGCTCTACGGCACCTCGGAAAGGTATATCGTTCACCATTAAGGGGGATTCCTCCATGCGGGGAAAGCAGAGAATGGGGTCGGAGGTAGTTACCAGCTTTCCATACAGGGGGGTGGTTATTCTGATGTTGAGCTTACCTTCGTAAGCAATTTTTTCCTCAACTATCCAGAAATCATCATATCCCAGCGAAGTGAGCCGCGGGAAGATTTGCTCCGCCTCTTTCCGGGAGGAGAAACTCCCCACCTTCACCCGATACCACCCCTTGACGGAGTCAACTTCGATTTTTACCGGTTCCAGCTGCTTTCCCTCAAGAGATTTTTTAAGTCTGCGGGCATTTTCCTCATTTTGGAAGGAAGCCACCTGAACCGCAAAGAGACTCTTGCCTTCCCTTTGGATGTAACCCACCCGCGCGGCGGCTACCTCTTGATAAAAAGCGCGAACCTTGAAAAACTTACGAGCTCGTTTGTTTATCAGGTAGACGCCTCCCTCAGAAGAAACTCGAACTGTTTTTGCAGGCAGCTCCAGACCTATCCTGATGGTAGGCTCTTCCATAGAGGTTCTTAGCACTTCCCACAGAGCACGGTTGGTGGGCAGCCGATGAGGGGGGATAATAACGGGGGGACGACACCCACTCAGAGCCAATAGCAGAATAAAAAGGATAAAAACCAGCAGTTTGGTCAGTTTGCTCAACGAAGGCATCTTTAAATATGAATAAATTTGTTCACCCAGGTTTAGCCTTACCTCGCTGCAGGAAACTCTACCTCTGATTAGCAGGTCGAGTGGCAATGGTCAATCCAGTGGCGCCGCTCTTCTTGGCGATGTCCATTACGGCCACCACCCTCCCGTATTCCACCCTCTGGTCAGCGCTGATAATGACCATTTTTTCTGACGACCTCTCTAACGCCTTTTCCAGCAAATTGGAGAGATTCTCAAGCGCTATCTCCCTCCCCTGAAAAAAGACCCTCTGATCGTAGGTGAGCACCACGGTAAGCTCTCGCATAGGCTGTTCTTCAGCTGTCTCCGAGGCCGGCAGTTCCAGCTTCATACCCGGTCTTTCGGAAAAGGTGGTGGTTACCATAAAAAATATAAGAAGAAGGAAGACCACATCTATCAGAGGATGGATATCAATGCCCACCCTCCTTTGACTTCTCCTTTTGATAATCTCCACTTTTGTTACCTTTTGAGGATATTCCTTTTTGGCTGGACTATAGAAACTCCGACTCCTTTATTCCATAGCCTTATCAGCAGGTAGGAGTCTTTTCTCCTCCTCCTTTTTTTTGACAATTTGCATAACTTTTAAGGAGTAGTTCTCCAATTCCAAAATAATCTTCTCAGCTCGGTCGTTAAAGAGGTTGTACATCACCAGAGTCGGAATGGCGATGCTCAGTCCGGTGGCGGTGGTGATCAGGGCTTCGGAGATGCCCCCTGAGAGAGCTCCTGCTTCTCCTACACCGGTAACGGCTATTATCTTGAAGACTCTGATCATCCCAGCGACCGTCCCCAACAATCCCAGCAGGGGTGACACTCCGGCCACAGTTCCCAGGATACCAAGATGCTTCTCCAGCTTGGAGACCTCCTGTCTGCCGACATCGGCGAGGATACCTTTAATCTCATCCCGTTCCAGGTGCCGATTTTCCAGCACTGCTCCGATCATATTGCCCATTATCTCCGGGTTTTTACGGCAAACTTCTTTAGCCTTGTCCACCATCCCACCCTCTATCAGGGTGACTATTGTTTCAAACTTTTTGCTGTCTATAATCTTGGCAGGTCTCAGGTTCAACAGCTTTTCAATTATGATGGCTAATGCAAGTAATGAGCAAAAGATAAGGGGGATCATCACAATCCCCCCCGCCTTCAGAAACTCTATCAGGGTCATTCAGTCACTCCTTTTTTCAATCCGGTCTGATGGAATTCCTCCTTATAAGCGGCTTTAATCAGGTGGACGAACATTATAGAAAAAGGCAAATTTCACCCCTACTCTATCCTTGCGGTATGCGTGTGGCAAGGGGGGGAAAGGATTGGAAAGCTGTAAGGCATTGAGAGCCGCTGCATCGAAGGGGCGGATGTCTGAAGATTGCAGCAAACTCAGATTAGTAATTCTGCCGTCCTTCTCAATCTGAAAGGATAATACCGTCACTCCCCTCAGACCAAGCACCCTCGCCTGATAGGGGACAAACCAGTTTCTTTTGACTATCTTCTGAATGATATAGGCATAGGGTCCAAAATCAAACTCCTTGGTATCGAAGGATATGAAGCTGTCGGTGTTAAGGGTTGAATTCTGGTTGTCAAAACCCTGGGAGTCTATGTAGCGATCCAGATTCAGCAGGGAATCCCTGAGAGGGGTTGTCCGAGGGGCAGTGGAAGGAAGCTGAGCCTGCGGCGGCTGAGGCTGGGTGCCCTCTTCCCCTTTGGGAATTCCCACCGCAAGAGGACTCTCACCACCCTTCTTCAGTTCCACTTCTTCTCCGGGGGCAAGTTGAGATTCCTCTTTTTTAAGTGCCTGCTCATCAACTGCTTGAGGAATCTCTTTTTGGGGAGGGACTTCCTTCCCAGCGGCAACATCGGAGGGTATGGAGAACTCAGGTGACCTCCCTACTGAATAAGGGAGCTCGGACTTGCTCTCTGCCTCTTTCAGGGGGGAGACTCCCGCAGCCCGGCGGTTTTTATCCGAATAGCGGTCGGTCTCGGGCTTGGGCTCCGCTTCTCGGTCAAAGGGGACATCCACAAAGGTAAACTTCATGGGCTTGGTCTCCTCCGGGGCTTGCAGCTTCGCTTGGGCGATGGCGAGCTCACGGTATTCAGGAACCTTCACCAATAGCAGGAGAATAAGATGCAGCATCACCGCCAGAAGGAAGGCTTCCCTGAGAGTGACGGCTCTTAGCTTAATGATTTTAATTACCCTCTCTCTAAAATATCATATCAATTTGCCAACTCCACCTTATTAAGTATAACAATTTTATTTTCTGGTGACAACCTTTTCTTTGTGCTCGATGCAGAGAGATACTATAATTTTTGATATGTTGAAAAAACTACTTTTGATACGAAATATAATATAAGCTGAGGAGCTAAAGCGTAATTCTATTAAGAGATGAAGATTTATACCAGAAAAACAGGCATTATTCACCCTGTTTTATTAATTGCCTGCGAGAAACTATTTAATGTTACGGGCGTCTGCGTTACTTGAGATTGCCCTCTTTCCTCTCTATGGGGAGATTTGGTTCCTCGGGTGGCTGTTCAGGCTCGGTGAACTCCTCAAACCTCACCTCCTCATACCCCCTTCGCTTGGCGACAATACGATAATAGAAGCTGATGCTGGAGGTTCCGCCTCCCAGCTCCCGCACTTCAAAGGCGTCTTTATCCTGCCGGGCAATGTATAAACCATTGCAGTCTCCGATAGGGGTGAGGAAGATAAGGTAGCCCATTTCGATGTTCGCCGCCTGGGTAAAGACACTCTCTAACTGCACCACCGCCTGCCCGTTGTTGAACTTAGCGGTGCCGAAGTCCTCAAACCATATCTCCGGGCTTTCCATAGCATAAAGGAGCACCTTCTTCCCGTTATCTATCGGCTGCACGCAGGTCTTATTACCATCAACGATTAAGTCTTTCATAACATATAAGTTTTTGGTTACACGAACATGGCCAGAGAAAAAGCCCGCATAGCCGCTGGCGCTATTCGTTGTACCATATATTCCATAATTTGTACCGCTGTTAGCTTGGGCATTCCCATACACGCCATAACCGGTGGGGCTATTGTTCACACCTACTACACCATAATTTACTCCGCTTGATGCATAGCTTTCTCCAACAACAGCCCAACCGCTGGTGCTTGTGGTTTTACCATATACGCCATAAGTGGTGCCGGAGGAGGCATCGGCATACCCATAGACGCCATAGCCGGGGGTGTAATGACCTACTCCATAAACGCCAGCACCGTTGGGACTCTGGCTCGAGCCATATACCCCATAAGTGGTGCCGCTGGTGGCAGTGGCCTCTCCACTAACGCCTATGCCGGTGTTGCTATCGCTTTTACCATATACCCCATAAGTGGTGCCGCTGGTGGAATTGGCCCAGCCATAAACGGCCTTACCGCTGTCGCTATTGCTTTTACCAAAAACCCCATAAGCGGTGCCGCTGGCGGCAGAGGCTTCTCCAAAAACGCCATAAGTTGGAGCGGTTCCAAAAACACCATAGCCGCTGTCGCTACTGCTAATACCATATACCCCATAATTTACGCCGCTGGTGGCAGTGGCATTCCCATAAACGCCCCGACCGTCGGGGCTATCGCTTTGACCATATACCCCATAAGTGGTGCCGCTGAGGGCAATGGCAATCCCATAAACGCCATAACCATTAGTGCTATAACTTTTACCATATAGCCCATAATTGGTGTCGGTGTAGTCGGTGACAAAACCATAAATTCCATACTTAGGGGCGGTTCCATAAACGCCATAGCCGCTGGAGCTATAAGTTATACCATATACACCATAATTGTTGCCGTCGTTGGCATAGGCAACGCCAGTAACCCCATGACCAGAGGTGCTGTCGCTTCGACCATATACCCCATAATTGGCATAGGTGGTGTCAGTGGCATTACCACAAACGCCAAAATTAGGCGCTATCCCCAAAACGCCCCCACCGTTGGTGCTGCTATTGCTTTCCCCTAGTACCCCCCAAATGTAGCCGGTGGTGGCGCTGGCATACCCACGAACGCCCCTACCGCTGGTGCTAGGGGTTGTACCATATACCCCACAAGTGTTGCCGGTGGTGTCAGAGGCCCAGCCATAAACGCCCATTCCGCTGGTGTTTGAAGTTACGCCAGTTAATGCTAGTGAAGATGATGATGTGTTAACAGTAAGGGTGCCGGTCATAACATCCCCTGCGGTATGCACAAAATCTTCGGAGTCCTTTCCATCCAGCAGGTCGGCATCTAAACCAGTGCTGTTGATCTTAGAAGCAGCGATGTTTGCTGATACGTTAATGTCAGCGTCCACAATGGTCCCATCTACTATCATCGAGCTGGTGACGGAGTCAGCCTGACCCTCGTTGACATAGTCCGGGTCGTGGTTATGTGTCACCGCAGAGAAAGCCGAGGCATGCTGACCGTCCACGGTGTCGGCATCATCCGCCACCTCCGCCTTGAAGCTGTAGCCCACGGTGACTATCTGCTTGCGGGGCAGCAGGGTCTCATTGGCACCGGCAGGTTCAATGGTTATCTCCAGATAGACCGGTTCGGCGGTCTGAAAGACGGTTGAGTCCAGCGTGCCGGAGATGACCGTCCCCGAGCCGATGAGGTGGTTGAACACCCCATTGTCATCCGGGGTGACCGAGGCATCCTCCTGGTAGCAAAGGGTGCCGCTGAGCGGGGTGGCGGCATCACCTCCCTGATAGAGGCTGAACCTCACTATGGTAGCGGTGGTAATCGGTATTCCCTTATCATCGGTCAGCCTCCCCTGATAATTCAGCAACTGAGGCACCTGCGCCAGAATGACTAAAGTAAAAAAACAAAACACTATAAAAATCCCTGAAGTTAATACCCTCCTCATGGTTGCCTCCCATTTGTAAGAATTGTTAATAATATGGTTATACCTTTAGTGAATCTATTTTCAGGCTTTGCCATTAGGTGACCTTTGGACATTCATGCTTCGTTTCAGTTCAGTTGCTTGCAGTGACTAGTCATCTACCGGGAAGAAGAGCGTGGTGCAGGCTGAACAAGAATAGCCAATCGGTTCTGTCCGAAGAGTTTCCGCTTGACCGTTTACTTGAAAAATATTTCATCTCTCCATAAATAAAAACTTTAATTAACTTCTATAAACTTGTCAAGAAAAAAATAAATATTTACGAGCTGCAACAATTATTGGCTTATAGCAGGATATATCTCTGAAAATTATTTCAATAGACTTAAAGTTAAGAAAATCAGCACTTTAAATAAAATCCAAGAAGAAAAAATCTCTCTCAGTGACTCGCTACCTTGTAATGCTTTTCAATAATTGAGTGCTGGTGGTACCTCTGATATAAGGAACCAGGGCAATTCCGACTTTACTGTTTCGGAGAAAAATCTGCAACATATCGTTTAGTTCGGCAAAGGGTATAGGCTCACCGGTAGTCCAATCCCTCATCTGAAGCTTCATCACTACCTTATCCCCCTGAGAGGGACTCTCACTCAATAGCTTCATCATATCTGTGAGAAGGCTGTAAGTTTGAGACAGAGAAAGGGAGAGTTCCCTTTTCATCTGTCGGTGATAGGACATAATAAAAAGATAATCGAAATCGGAGGAGAGCAAGGAGCTTAAGTCCTGGGAGAGCCATGCCAGAGCGTTTCGGGGGCTGTAAAGGGTGTCGTAATAAATATTTACCGAAAACTTCAGTGCTGGATTCACTTCTCGGCAGGCTTTTCTCAAAGTGTCGGCGAAGGAGAGGAGATACTGGCTCTTCCAGGCTGCCCACTGCCAGAAATCCGGGGAATAGGAAAGAGAGCCACCATTGAGGACATACATAGCTTCAGGCTGCAGTTTTTTGCCAAACTTCTGGAAGTAGAGCCTTCGGGCAGAATGGCTGTACCCTTCGGTGCTTCTGGAAATCAAGTCATCCTGAAGTAATATCCCATCAATGGAATAACGAGCCAAGTCCCGATAGAGATGGACAAGATAGTCCACCACCTCTGGGTTAAACAGGTCGAGGAACTCTCCATATTCAGGGCTACGACTCCGGGGATTGAACCGCATATCTCTCCAGCTGCTGTTGAGGTCGAGCTGCCAGTCGCAATTACGGGTGGACATCCAGGCGAAGACTTTAATCTCATACCGGTGAGCTATCTCCACCACCATCTTCAGCAGGTCGTTAATAAAGGGAGCATGGTCGGTCTGGAAATAGACACCCGGGAGGCGCCTATTGCCGGCAATGGGATGCGGGCGGTCGCCTCGGTTTTGAAACACCCTTAGCAAGATGGTGTT
>JAOUOQ010000010.1 GCA_029880275.1 Candidatus Aminicenantota bacterium
GGGAGCTTCGGGGTCTTTATTAATGGCTATAATAAATTTTGAGGAAGACATTCCCGCCAGGTGCTGAATAGCACCGGATATTCCGCAGGCAATGTAAAGCTGAGGAGAGACCACCTTTCCCGTCTGTCCCACCTGGATTTGATGGTCCACCCAACCGGCATCAACCGCCGCCCGTGAGGCACCTACTGCCCCCTGAAGAGTTGATGCTAAGGCTTCCAGAAGCTCAAAGTTCTCGCCATTCTTCATACCTCTGCCACCTGATACGATGACCACCGCTTCTGTCAGGTCGGGAACCTCCTGTTCGGGTTTAATTAAATCAACAACCTTCGCGCGGATACTTTCGGGTTTCAACTCCACAGGGAGTTCTATAACCTCCCCTTTGGGGGGCTCTTTCAGCTCCTCGGCGCTGAAGATATTGGGTCGCAAGGTGGCCATTTGAGGTGAGGCGTTGAGGAGGACCAGCGCAAAGGCTTTCCCGCTGTAGACTGGGCGTCGGCATTCCAGCCGCTTCTCTTCGTTCAACCGCAAAGCGGTGCAATCGCTGGCTAAACCCACCTTTAACCTTGCCGCCAGGCGGGGGGCAATATCCCTGCCTATGGCGGTAGCCGGGAAAAGAACAATAGCGGGGTCGTTCTCTGTTATTAATTTATAAGCGATTTCGCTGTATCCTTCGGACGAGTATTGCTCTAATAAAGGATTGTCAGCGAGGAAGACTTTATGGGCACCGTAAGGAAACAGCTTGGGTGGCAGATGTTTTATAGAGGACCCTACAAGGAGAACACTCAGCTCCTCCCCTAACTGGTTAGCTAAACGGTAGCCTTCGGATGTCGCTTCAAGCGAAGCCTTCTTTACTATCCCTTCCCTCTGTTCGGCAAAAACCAAAACTCCTTGAGGCATTTCTTTCTCAATCCTCCTTTTCGGGCATAGGTTTTCTGTGAACTGCGCGATGCTTTATCTGGTTAATTGTTATACCATCTGAGCCTTTATCTCCTCCAGCTCTGGCACCCCTTCGGCTTTAAGCTCTATCTGGGAGAGCTCTTTTGCTCCCAACCCCAGCTCAACCGCCCGTTTTATCTGAACCTGCTCCCATACGCTTTTCTGCTGAATGCGCTCCTCGGTGCCATATTTCTTTAAGACTGCTAAGCCTGTGACATCGTTGGCAATGCGGTCTCGGGAAGCGACAATCAGTTTAGGCTCAACCTCATCCCCTCGCGCTGGTCCGCCGGAAACGAAGGCTTTTGTCCCATCCATCACTATCAAAGAGGGATTGACTGCCAGCCCGGTTTCCACAATCATCCTGGCGAAGATAGAATAAGTATCGGGGAGGTCTTCAGGGGGTTCCTTCCCCTCGGCCCGGGCGCGTGCGATGGCGCGATAGCTGGTGTCCTTGCCGTGCATGAGGTAGCGGTCGTTTAAGTGGATGAGCCCGATAAAGATTTTAAGGGACATGGTAAAGTAGGCTATGGCGTGTGTCTTTATAACCGGGATAGCGATTATCTTATCCACTTTGCTGAGGAGAGCGGGTATGTGGAAGCCTTGGTTATCCTGCCAATGGTCCGCCGCCGGAGGATTTGTCAATATCCATTTATCGTAATCAAAGCTCATCACCTCTGCCTTGGCCTCTTTGGCAGCATCGTAGAGCCCCAGCTTCTTCATGGCATCCATAGTGTCATAAGGGACTCCCATGCTGGAGCGGTCTGCTACAATCACCCTGGCGGGGTCCTGTTCCCAGACCATCTTCACCACTTCGTGGACCACCTCGGGGTTGGTGGTTCCGGGATAGGGGTCGGCGGTATTCACATTCGGCTTTACCAGAACGGTATCTCCTGCCTTGATGAATCCCATTCCCCCGGAAAGGGCTACCGCTCGCTGCACCGATTCCTTTATATTTTCCCCTCTAGCTAAACCGACTACCGATTTAGACAGGGTCTTCTCTTTCTCCTGCCGAAGGTGAAGATTATTTATAGGAGGATATAGACCGATGCCCAGGGTAATCCCCCCAGCTCCTTTTAAGAATTCTCTCCTGGTGAAACTCCTGTATGTCTGAGGAGATGCATCTTTTCTCTTCATTTTCCTGGCATCCTTTTAGGTGAGAAGGTTTATTGTTTATAAAATTCCGGTTTCCTTCTGGAGCCATTCGATGAGCTGTTTTACCGTCTCGGATGGCTCTCCTTCTACCACCATCCCCTTGGGGCGCATAGGGGGAAGTTCCAGCTTGATGATAGGGGCTTTTCCCTTGAGCTTCTTTACCTCTTCTTCGCTCAAGCCCAGCTGTTGACAGTTGAGCACCGTTAACGGCTTTTTCTTGGCCATCATAATCCCCTTCAGAGAGGGGTAGCGGGGTTCGTTCAACCCTTTCTGCGCAGTGAACAAGGCTGGCAGAGGAGTCTCTACCACCTCCGATACTCCTTCGATCTCGCGATGAGCTACTGCTTTGTCTGGAGAGATTTGCAGCTTGGTAATGACACCTACATGAGGAATGCCCAACAGCTCTGCCAGAATGGGACCTACCTGATAATGGTCGGTTCCTACCCCTTGAACTCCGCAGAGGATGAGGTCGTAACCTTCCTGCTGGATAGCTTTGCTTAAAAGGGCAGCAACCAGCAATGGGTCGTTCTCATCGAGCAGGGGGTCGTTTATGTGTATGGCCCTGTCTGCTCCCATAGCCAGACCGCTCCTCAAGGCAGTAGATGCCCTTTCTGGACCTACTGATATGAGGATTACTTCCCCCTCTCCCAGTGACTCTTTGGTGCGGAGCCCCTCTTCTATAGCATATTCCTCGTAAGGGTTTATTATATAGTTTATTTCTGCATCATCTATAGCCCTTCCATCAGGAGCTATTTTGATTTTGGCTTCGGTATCGGGGACTTGCTTTATGCAAACAATGATCTTCATTTAAGTCCTCCTGTGGTCATAAAAGGGGCTCAACCATAGCAAAAAAGTGTGTAGTTAGGAGCAATTTTATTCGAAATATAATGAGAATGAGATGCCTATTGTTCGAATTTTTTAAATATTAACGAGGCGTTGGTTCCTCCAAATCCAAAAGAGTTGGACAATACATAGTTGACGGTGGCTTTCCGGGCTTTATTGGGGACATAGTCGAGGTCGCATTCGGGATCCGGAGTTTCGTAATTAATGGTGGGAGGGATAATCTGATCGCGGATAGTGAGTATGCTTACTGAAGCCTCTACTCCTCCCGCTGCTCCCAACAGATGACCGATCATCGATTTAGTGGAACTTATAGCTAACTTTCGGGCATGCTCCCCAAATACCTTTTTAATGGCCAAGGTTTCCACCACATCCCCCGCCGGAGTGGCTGTGCCGTGGGCGTTGATATAGTCTATATAAGAAGGTTCGATATGGGCATCGTTTAGGGCGTTTTTCATCACTCGAATAGGTCCATCACCATCCTCGCTGGGTGCGGAGATATGGAAAGCATCGCCCGACATGCCGTAGCCCACCAATTCAGCGTATATATTTGCTCCCCGGTCTTGAGCATGCTCCAGGGACTCGAGAATTAGGATACCTGCCCCTTCTCCTACTACAAATCCATCACGGTTTTTGTCAAAAGGTCGGCTTGCTTTTTTGGGCTGGTCGTTGAGGGTGGAAAGAGCCCTCATAGCGCAGAAACCTCCAATGGCGAGGGGCGTGATGACGCTTTCGGTTCCTCCAGCGATCATAGCATCGGCTTCCCCGCGGGCAATTATCCTGAAGGAGTCGCCAATGGCATGGCTACCGGTAGAGCAAGCAGTGCACACAGCAGAGTTGGGACCCTTTGCCCCATGGCGGATGGAGACCTGCCCCGAGGCGAGGTTGACAATGAGCCCTGGAATAAAGAATGGAGAGATCCTTCGGGGTCCGCTCTCGAGGAGTATCTTGTGCTGCCGCTCAATAAAAGGAAGCCCCCCTATTCCCGAGCCTATAAAAACCCCCACCCGGGGAGCATTGAGATGGTTTATTTTTAATCCGGAGTCTTCCAGAGCCATATCGGCAGCTCCCAGGGCGTAGTGGATGAAGGTGTCCATCTTGCGGAGGTCCTTCTGCTCTATCCATTGGAGGGGGTCAAACCCCTTTACCTCGGCGGCTATACGGGTAGCATACTCAGAGGCGTCGAAGCGGGTTATCGGTCCCACTCCGCTCTTTCCCTTACAGATAGCGCTCCAGCTCTCTTCAGTACCGATTCCTACAGGAGTTATAAGCCCTATTCCTGTTACAACAACTCTCCTTTCCAAGATAAAACTCCTCTGTCTATGTTCAAGTTTGAGGACTTCTTTTTTGTCTCTTTGGCAAAGCTTTTCATCCTTGCCTGCTTATGGAGCTAAAAATGGTGTAGGTAACCCATGGCGAGCTACTGCTCTTTGACATGGGCTTTAAGATAATCAATTGCGTCCTTCACCCGGACAATTTTTTCAGCATCTTCATCAGGAATATCGATCTTAAAAGCATCCTCAAAGGCCATTACCAGCTCGACCGTATCCAGAGAATCCGCCCCTAAGTCATCGATAAATGAAGCCTCCGGGGTTATCTCGCCTTCGTCTACTCCTAATTGGTTGATTATAATGCTTTTAACTTTTTCTTCTATCGACATGCCTTATTACCTCCCTTGAGTTGTATTATTGACTTTTATGAACTATAAGGGTTAAGAAGCTTCTTCTGTGTCTTAAGCTTCAGAGTTTACATATACATACCGCCATTAATGTTGAGCACCTGCCCGGTTATATATTCCGCATCATCCGAGACGAGGAAGGCCACCCCTTTGGCTATATCCTGGGGCAGGCCCAGGCGCGGGATGGGTATCTGATTGAGGAAGCCCTTTTTGACTTCATCGGGGAGCCTTTGAGTCATAGGGGTATCTATGTATCCCGGGGCAATGACATTGACCGTTATTCCGCGGGAGGCTATCTCTCGGGCGATACTTTTGGAGAAGCCAATTATTGCCGCTTTTGAGGCAGCGTAGTTGGACTGTCCAGCGTTGCCCATAAGTCCTACTACCGAAGCTATATTCACAATGCGCCCATACCTCTGTTTGAGCATCCAGCGGAGCACCGCCTGGGTGCAGTTGAAAACCCCGGTGAGGTTAATGCTTAAGACTTTATCCCAGTCCTCCCGTTTCATCCGTATTAGAAGGGAGTCGCGCGTGATGCCGGCATTATTTACCAGAATGTCTATTTTGCCAAAATCCTCATTAATCTGATTTACTGTCTGGTGGACTTCATCAGTATCAGAGACATCCATACCATAAGCCTTTGCTCTCCTCTTTAAGGTTTCAATCTCTCTGACTGTCTCCTCGGCTTTATCAAAGAGGATGTCGGCTACCGCTATATCAGAACCCGCTCGGGCTAACTCGAGGGCGATTTCTTTGCCTATCCCCTGAGCAGCTCCTGTTATCAGGGAAATCCTCCCTTCCAAGGTCATCAATTCCTCCATTTATTTATTTGAGGTGTCATAGTAGTCTAAAAATTTATTCAGGGTTGCTTTATCTTCTATATTAAAGGTTTTGACCTCTTTGTCAATTCTTTTAATAAGATTTGATAAAACTCTGCCGGGTCCTACCTCCACAAAGGTGGACACTCCCTGATTTATAAGATAGCGCATAGAATCCTCCCATCTGACAGGGGAGGTAACCTGTCGGATAAGGGAGTCCATAGCCTCTTGCTCGGTATGAATGATTTTGGCGTCAACATTGGTAACTAAAGGAATCAGCAGAGGATGAAATATAGTTTTCTCAATATCCACCTGCAGCCTTTCCTGAGCTGGTAGCATTAGCTTTGAATGAAAAGGAGCGCTTACCGGCAGAGGGGTGGCTCTTTTTGCACCTTCTTGCAAGGCAAGCTCCATGGCTTTATCAACTCCTTCTCTGGTGCCTGAGATCACTATTTGCATAGGAGAGTTGTAATTGGCTGGCTGCACTTCCTCTCCAACCTGCTGGCATATTTTCTCTACTTTTGACCGTTCCAGGGCTATAATGGCAGCCATGGCGCCCTTGCCTACGGGGACTGCCTCCTGCATATATCGACCCCGCTTCCTCACCAGGCTTACTGCGTGCTC
Organism: Candidatus Aminicenantota bacterium; assembly: GCA_029880275.1. Taxonomy (GTDB): domain Bacteria; phylum Acidobacteriota; class B3-B38; order Guanabaribacteriales; family B3-B38; genus Guanabaribacterium. The sequence continues at coordinate 6,049 of JAOUOQ010000010.1, forward strand.
AAAGCTTAAAGATTTTGCAGCAACTAGCGCTGAATACTCTCCCAGACTGTGTCCAGCAACATAATCGGGCTTCACTCCTGAATCTCTCAGGAGAACCCAGGAGGCAATGCTGGTGGTCAGGATGGCAGGCTGTGTGTTGGCGGTAAGTTGCACTTCTTTTTCTGTTCCTTCAAAGCATAGTCTGCTTATGGAGAATCCCAGAGTCTGATCGGCTTGTTCAAATACCGCTCGGCTCTCCTCATAGCTGTCAAAGAATTCCTTGCCCATTCCCGCATACTGCGATGCCTGGCCGGGGAATATAAAGGCAATTTTCTCTACTTTTCCCACTTCAGGGCCTGTTTTTTTACATTCTTATCAGAGCCGAACCCCAGCTCACCCCAGCGCCGAAAGCTGACATCAATATCAGAGTCCCTTTGGGGAGTCTTCCTTGCTCCTTCAGCTCGTATAGGGCAATGGGGATGGACCCTGAGGAGGTATTACCAATTCTATCGATATTCGCGTATATCTTCTCGCGGGATACGCTGAGTCTTTCGGCAACGGCATCGGTTATTCTCTGGTTTGCCTGATGGGGTATAAAGACATCCACTTCTTCCGGGTCTACTCTGGCTTTAAGAAGTACCTCTTCGGATACCTTTGACATATAACGGATGGCGACCTTGAAGAGTTCGTTTCCCATCATCTTTACAAAATGGAGCCTCTTCGACACTGTCTCCTGGGAGGTAGGGAGCTCGGAGCCACCTGCCGGGATGGTGAGGAATTCAGCGTATTCTCCCTGGTTATGGATGCTGGTAGCAAGTATTCCGGCTGGTTCCTCCACCTCTCCCAGGACAACGGCTCCCGCTCCGTCGGCGAAAAGAACACAGGTGGCTCTATCAGTCCAGTCTGTGACGCGACTTAACACTTCCCCGCCTGCAATAAGGATATGTTTATATTCTCCATTGGCTATAAACTGTTTAGCAACTGTCAATCCGAAAATGAACCCTGAGCAGCCGGCGGTGAGGTCGAAGGCAGCGGCATTTTCAGCTCCCAAAATGTGCTGGACATAGCATGAAGAGGAGGGGAGGGGACGGTCGGGAGTTACGGTAGCGCAGATGATCAGGTCGAGCTGCGAAGGACTGACTCCTGCCTCTTCAAGCGCCAGGTGAGAGGCTTTGGTAGCAAAAGTGGAGAAGGATTCATTTTCCCCTGCAATCCTCCTCTCCTGGATGCCGGTGCGAGTGCGAATCCACTCGTCGGTGGTATCCACCATTTTTTCCAGGTCGAAATTAGTAAGGACCTTATCTGGTAAAGAGGCGCCGATACCCAGAATGCCTGCTCTCTTGAGTTTCATCTTTTTTACCACACTATTTAATGCAACTCTTTAGGGCTGGTTAAGCTGAGAATTTGCTCCTTAATGCGCTGATTAACCCGATTCTGATAAAAATCAGCTGCAATTTTAATGGCGTTTTTTATTGCTTTGGGTGAGGACCTTCCATGGCAGATTATGCAGGTTTCCTTGATTCCCAGCAGGGGAGCTCCTGCATATTCGGAATAATCGGTCAGCTTCTGAAAACGAACAAAGACCTGCCGGCGCAATGGATAGGCTAACTTAGAGACGAAATTTTTACCCATCTCTTCTTTTAATATGGATTGCATGGTAGCGGCTATGCTCTCGCTTACCTTCAAGGTTATGTTTCCTACAAATCCATCGCATACGATGACATCGACTTTACCTGAAAAAACATCTGTCCCCTCGATGTTGCCATAAAAGCTTAAGGGGGAGTTTTTTAGCATCTGGTAAGCTTCTCTGGTGACCTCGTTCCCTTTGGACTCTTCTTCCCCAATGCTCAGTAGACCGATTTTTGGCTCTGGTATATTCAGAATCCTTTTGGCATATATATATCCCATAATGGCGAAGTGGGTCAGATGTTGGGGCTTGCAGTCGACATTAGCACCCACATCTAATAGAACAGCGCTCCCTTTTGGAGTGGGAATGACCATAGCTAAGGCAGGTCGGTCCACTCCTTGAAGGCATCCGATGACAAATTTAGCCGCTGCCATGGTGGCACCGGTGTTGCCGGCACTGACAATCCCCTGGGCTCTGCCTTCCTTGACTAAAGAGGAGGCTACCATGATAGAAGAACTCTTTTTCTTCAACACGGAGGAGGCTTTACTGCTCATGTCAACTACATCCTCTGCGCTGATAATCTCAATCGGAAGGTTCTGGGAAACCTTTAGCCGCTGGAGCTCTTTTTTAATCTCCTGCTGCCTGCCGACAAGAACAACATTTATATCAAATTCCCTGGCTGCTTGAACCGACCCTTCCACAGGATTCCGTGGGGCGAAATCTCCTCCCATGGCATCTACAGCAATCTTCATTTTCCATTCTCCCGGTGCGCCGTTAGAGTGCCTTTTGCTAATAACCTTCCCCTGTGATTACTTCAGTTGAATTGGTTTAAGACCGCCATAGTTGATAGATATATCCTTATTCCCCTTTCACCTCTATTGCTTCCACCCCTTTGTAGTAGCCACAATGGGGACATACTCGATGAGGAGGTTTCATTTCGTGACACTGGGGACATGTGGCTAAAGAAGGGGATGTCAGCGATTGATGAGATCTTCTTTTATCTCTTCTGGATTTCGAGTGTTTTCTTTTTGGATTTGCCATAGTTTTAAGCTACTTTCGTTGATTAAGCAGTTCTTTAATCTGCTTTAATTTTTCTAAGCGAGGGTCTATGGATACCGCCTCGCAATTGCAAGAGCTGACATTCAAATTGGCACCGCAGGAAGGGCAAAGACCTTTGCACTTCTGCGAGCAGATAGGCTTCATGGGAAGCGCAAGGAGGATTTGCTCTTGCAGCAGCTCCGACAGCTCAATTTTGTTTTCGCTATAATAGGCAATATTGGCATCTTTATCTTTCATCTCTAATTCAACCTCCGAAGGCATCTGTTCCATGGGAACATAAAGGAGGTCGAAATCGGAGAAAAGGTGGAAGGGGTAACTTTCTAAGCATCGGCTGCACTGGAGCCTGAGTTTTGCTCTGATAGAACCGTTAATTCTATATTTGCTACCGATAGGGGTTACCTTTAGTTCCACAAAGCAAGGGTTAATAATTTCGACTTCTTCTATTGAAGGAGGCAAGGTGAGATTGACTTTCCTGCTGATATGTAACCCATGAGGAGTTACTTCCTTTAAATCTATATGCATAGAGATTAGCCTTCCTTTTGAAAGAAGTTATTATAACATTCTCTAAGATTTTGTCAACAATGTTTTTCAGCTCTTCAAGCCGCCTCAATGAGGGCTATTTTTTGGTATTCTGCTCTATCATCTGCGTAATTACTTCCTGAGAAACCGCTCCTACTATCTGGTCTTTTACTTTTCCATTGACAAATAGCAACAGGGTGGGTATTCCTTTAATATTATACTTGTAAGTGGCAGCGGGATTTTCATCCACATTTAGCCTACCCACCTTTGCTTTATGCCGGTAGCTCTTGGAGATGTTCTCAACTGCTTGAGCAATCATCTTGCAGGGAATGCACCATTCAGCCCAGAAATCGACCAATACGGGGATGTCCGCCTTCAATACATCTTTTTCAAAATTCTCGTCAGTGAAGCTTAATACACCCTCTTCCATTGACCTTAGCCTCCCTTAGTTTTAAATAAATCGGAGTCCTTTTTCCCTCCCTTTAAGAACTCATTCTGCGGGAACGAAATATACATCGGTGGGCTTGAACTGAGAGTTTCGGCGAAATTTGGCCTTTACTTTCATCCCGATACGGATTTCGTCCTGGCTTAGACCAATCAGTCTGGCTAAAAGGAGGGAATCGACTCCTTCGAACTCAACCAGTATCAGGTTAAAAGGGGTCTCCTTAAGGAACTCTTCACCTCCGAAGTGGCAGGTGGTCCAGGTGTGAATTTTTCCTTCCAAGGGGAGCTCGAACCAATCGCACTCCGAACCACAATACATACAATGGTATTTTGGCGTAGCATATTTGTAACCGCATTTAGGGCACTTCGTACCCACAAGCTTCTTGTTTGCTAAGCCCGCAAAGAAGGGGGAATCTTGACCATAGCTGTGAATATAATCGATATGATACGGCCATTTAATTATAATGGGAGACATTTTCTTCAACTGGGATAAATCTTCCGGAAAGGGGACATTGAACAGAACGGTTCCCTCCTCGGTTTCAGGAAGCTTTGTCTCTTTCTTTTTCATTTTCTTTTCTCCTTTTCACAAAGATGGGCTTCACCTCTTAGAACGGTTTTTCCAGTATGCTTACAGTGACATAAGTACCTGTGCCGGCGTGCGAGTGGATAAGACCTCTTTTGGCATTCTGTATCTGGAGCTTATCGTTTCCGAAGTGCTTATCTATGGTTCCTTGCAGCTGCCAGAAAGCGAAGACCGCTTGCATCAGACCGGTTGCCCCCACCGGATGTCCACAAGCTAACAGTCCCCCGGAGGGGTTGACCGGGCAGACACCATCGAGGTTGGGTTTGCCCGATTCGATAAATTGCCCTCCTTCGCCGTATTTACAGAGCCCCAGGTCTTCGTAGGTCTGAATTTCCGAAGAGGTGTATGCATCATGCAGTTCTACGAAATCGAGTTCCTCTAAGGGGTTGGTGATTCCTGCCCTTTCATAGGCTAACTTGGCTCCCATTCTACCTGCCCGGAAGGAATGTACTCCGGGATATTTGAGCCCTTTATAGTCGTTGGGGGACTCATGGGGGAGGAGAATGACCTCCCCGTGGGGTCGGTCTGCCATGCGCATGGCATCTGTCCCACATCCGACAGATGCGATTCTGACCGGCTTATCGGTGAGCTTGGCAGCCATCTTTTCGTCTGCCAGGATGCATACTGCCGCTCCATCGGACATCACGCAGATATCCAGCATGCCGAGAGGATAGGCGACCATAGGAGCGTTGAGGACATCCTTGACGGTTATCTTCAGCTTTTTCTGGGCATAGGGATTGTGAAAAGCGTTTTGATAGTTTTTGACTGAGACCATAGCTAACTGCTCTCTGGTGGTGCCAAACTCATACATGTGCCTTACCACCATCATAGCATAATAACCGGTGTAGAATCCTCCCACCGGGTAGTCGTAGTTGGTATCCGAGGCTAAGGCGATAAACTCGTTCCCTTTCCAGGTGTTGACATGGGACATGGTCTCAAAGCCATAGGCCACGCATACATCCTGTCTTCCAGAGGCCACATCTGCCCAGGCGGTCTGGAAGCAGAGTCCTCCGGTGGCTCCACCCCCTTCCACCCTCTTACTCTCTTTTGGGCATAGCCCAAGGTAGTCTTGCACCATAATGCCCGACATCAACTGCCGCTGAAAATGGTCAGAGAAGTAAGAAGCAACGCTGCCATCAATCTGGTCGATGGTCAGATTGGGGACATCGTTCATCGCATAATCAAAAGCTTCTTTAACCATCGGCTGAAAAGTCTTATCGGTTCTCGCTTTGGTGAACTTGCTCACCCCACCGCTAACCATATAGACATCTCTCATTACTTCACCTCCTTATGCAGTGCTACATGAAATGCAGTTTTTGAATTCAAAAACATCTTCTTTTATATAGCGCTGAGCATTAAAAAGCTTTCCATTATAGCATTGTTATTCTGGAATACAAAGAATTTCCCTTTTCTCAGCCACTGGTAAAGATTCCCCATTCCGCTGCCTTTTGAGCCCTATCTGTTCTCCCTGGCAAGAGGGGAGATTCTTATTTTCCCTGGAGCCTCTGTTTAACGAACTCTATCGCTTTGGTGGTGTGGGTACCGGGCGTAAATATCTCGGCAACCCCGATCTGTTTAAGCTTGGGTATATCAATTTCAGGAATAATACCACCGCCGATAATCAGCATATCAGTGGCTCCCTGCTCTTTGAGGAGCTCTATTATTCTGGGGAAGATGTAAAGGTGGGCTCCTGAAAGGATGCTGATGCCGATGACATCTACATCCTCCTGTACGGCAGCGGTGACTATCTGTTCTGGAGTCTGGCGCAAGCCGGTGTAAATCACCTCCATGCCAGCATCCCGGAACGCCCGGGCTATGACTTTGGCTCCCCTGTCGTGACCGTCGAGCCCAGGTTTAGCGATTAGCACCCTGATTTTGCCTTTGGTAGAACTCATATATATAAACCTTAAATTTTACCAAACCGTTAAAAGCCCCCTTTAGCTACTTTCAGGGAAAATTGATGAATAAGGTCGTCTTAAAAGACGGAAGGTTCCTGATACTCGCCAAATTCTTCCCTCAGGACATCAATTATCTCTCCTAAGGAGGCATAGGCTTTGACGCTTTCCAATATAAAAGGCATCAGGTTGTCTTTCCCTCGGGCAGCTATACGAAGCCGTTTGAGGCACTCTTCCACTTTGGCGCTGTTTCGCTGTTGGCGAAGGGCTTGTAGCTTCTTTATCTGTTTAGCGCGCTCGACCTCAGAGTCGATCATTAAAAACGGGGGTTGCTCCTCTTCTTCCATGAGAAATTCATTAATCCCTACTATGATCTTCTCCTTTTTTTCTATCGCCTGCTGATAGCGGTAAGCAGCCTCCATTATCTCCTTCTGAGGGAACCCCCTTTCAATAGCTGCTATCATACCCCCCATCTCGTCTATCTTGTTGATATAGTCCCAGGCTTCCTCTTCCACCTCATTGGTCAATTTCTCTATAAAATAAGAACCCCCTAAGGGGTCGATAGTGTTAGCAACCCCGCTCTCGTATGCCAGAATCTGCTGGGTGCGGAGGGCAGTGGTGGCGGCTTCCTCGGCGGGGACGGCTAAGGCTTCATCCTTGGAGTTGGTGTGGAGGGATTGCGTTCCCCCCAGAATGGCTGCCAGAGCCTGAATGGTGACTCTCACAATATTGTTTTCAATCTGCTGGGCGGTGAGGCTGCAGCCGGCTGTTTGAGTGTGGAACCGCAGCCACCAAGAGCGCTCCTGTTTAGCCTTAAACCTCTCTTTCATTAACTTAGCCCATATGCGACGGGCAGCCCTAAATTTGGCTACCTCTTCAAAGAGGTCGTTATGAGAGTTGAAGAAGAAGGATAGGCGTGGGGCGAACTCATCTATTTCCAAACCAGCGTCTATGCCCGCCTGCGCATAAGCAATGCCATCAGCCAGGGTAAAGGAAAGCTCCTGGACAGCGGTGGATCCTGCCTCTCGGATGTGGTAGCCGCTGATGCTTATGGTATTCCAGAGGGGGACCTCCCTGGAGCAGTAAGCGAGCATATCGGTGATGATTCTCATCGAGGGTTGGGGAGGGAAAATCCACTCCTTCTGGGCAATGTATTCCTTCAATATGTCATTCTGCACGGTCCCACCAATCTGGTCGGGCTTAACTCCCTGTTTTTCTGCTACGGCGATATACATCGCCAGAAGAATAGCTGCGGGGGCATTTATGGTCATAGAGGTAGTGACCTTATCAAGTGGAATGCCATTAAAGAGAGTCTCCATGTCCTGGATAGTATCCACCGCCACTCCGCATTTGCCCACTTCGCCCATGGCAAGGGGGTGGTCTGAGTCGTATCCCATAAGGGTCGGCAGGTCAAAGGCTACGCTTAAGCCCGTCTGCCCTCTTTCCAGCAGGAGTCGGTAGCGACGATTGGACTCCTCGGCGGTGGCGAAGCCCGAGAACTGCCGCATGGTCCACAACCTGCCCCGGTACATGGTAGCTTGAATCCCTCTGGTAAAAGGGTACATCCCGGGGAATGATAGCTTAGTTAAATAGTCAAAATCTGGTACATCAGCCGGGGTATAGAGGTTTTTTATCGGCTTGCCCGATACGGTGGTGAACATCTCTTTCCGCTTCGGATGGCGCTTGACGGCAGAGGATGCTATCTTATTTTTCCAGCGTTGTTGTTCACTTTTTATCCTATCGTTCATTTTTAAACCTTTTTGATATAAATCTCGCCTAAAGATTTGCTATAAATACATATTTTATCACGGTAATTATACCATAAAATTTGTGCCTCTGCATCTGGCAGAAAAACCTCGCTTGCCGTAGAAAGAACCTTCCCTTGTGAAGGTGGGAAGGGATCTGTGCAAGATGGAATTTACTTGAGTATGCTGCTGGCAATGACGATGCGCTGAATCTCGTTGGTCCCTTCATAAATCTCTGTAACCTTAGCATCGCGGAAGAATCTCTCCATCGGGTATTCCTTCATATAACCGTATCCGCCGTGGATTTGAATCCCTTTGGTGGTAGCTTTCATAGCGGTTTCCGAAGCGAAGAGCTTTGCCATAGATGCCTGGGCTGAATACCTTTCCCCTTTGTCCTTGAGGAAAGCAGCTCGGTATGTGAGCAATCGGGCAGCCTCAATTTCGGTAGACATATCCGCTAACATCCATTGGATAGCCTGGAATTTAGCAATCGGCTGTCCGAACTGAACCCTCTCTTTGGAGTATTTCAAGCACTCATCAAGGCAAGCCTGAGCAATCCCCACCGCCTGGGCGGCTATCCCAATCCTCCCTCCGTCGAGGGTAGCCAGAGCGATCTTAAAGCCTCCCCCCTCTTCTCCAAGGAGGTTCTCTTTGGGAACCAGGCAGTCCTCAAAGTAAAGCTCGCATTGACCTGATGCGTTGATTCCTAACTTTTGCTGAACCTTGCCGACAGAATAACCTGGGAATCCTCGCTCTATAACGAAGATACTTATCCCTTTGTATCCCAAGGACTTGTCGGTCATGGCAAAGACCAAAGCCACCTCTGCCACTCGACCATTGGTAATAAACAGCTTGTTTCCATTGAGGACATAATGGTCGCCCTTCAGAACTGCGGTGGTCTTCAGATTGGAGGCATCAGAGCCTGCCTCGGGCTCGGTGAGAGCAAAGCAACCTAATTTCTTTCCTGAAGCAAGGTCGGACAAATATTTTTTCTTTTGAAAATCCGTGCCATATGTTAAAATCGGCTCGCAAACCAGGGAGTTGTTAACCGATAATACCACCCCGGTTGAGGCGCACGCGCGGGAGATTTCCTCGATGACCATAGCATAGGAGATGGTATCCAGTCCTCCTCCCTCATACTCTTCGGGAATGGTGATGCCGAGAAAGTTTAAGCTGGCTAATTTTTTGATTATTTCCACGGGGAATTCTCCGGTAGCATCAAACTCTGCCGCCTGGGGTTTGATCTCTTTTTCTGCAAATTCTCTGGCTGTTTGCCTTACCATCAGCTGTTCTTCAGAAAGTTGGAAATCCATGGCACACTCCTCTTCAAATATTTATAAAATCAAAATGCTCATCCTGTTATTTGTTATGACGCAGCTTCCCCTCTCTTAATTACCTCGCTGCTCCTGATAAAGAAAGGAGAATTGCGGGGCAGAATAAAGTTCCCCTGGGCGCATTTTAATCTTTGAAGTGGGGCTTTAGCTTTTTAAAAGTGCTCTGAGAGTCCTCAGGTATAATCCTTGTTTCACCAACTACGGTCATAAAACTGGTATCGCCATTCCATCGGGGAACAATATGCCAGTGGTAATGGTCGGTTATTCCAGCACCAGCAACTTTCCCCAGGTTGAGTCCGATGTTAAATCCGTCGGGTTTATAGACTAAGGAGAGAACTTTGATGCACTTTTGCATTAGCTGAATAAGTTCGGTGGTCAGCTCAGTGTCAGAATCTTCAAAGGAAGATATATGGGCATAGGGAGCTATCATCAGATGGCCGTTGTTATAAGGGAAGGCGTTCAATATTATGAAGCTCTGCTTGCCGCGGTAGAGCATAAGCCCCTCTTCATCACTGCTCAGGGATAAAGCCTTGCAAAAGATACAGCTTCTACCCGATTTGTGGGATGCCACATAAGGATATCTCCAGGGTGAGTAGAGGCGTTTCATTTTCAAGATATCCCCATCAAGGTAGAAGGCTTAAGCTCCTATTTGTTGATAAGTTCCTTCAGTTCTCTACCGGGTTTAAAATAAGGTATCCGCTTAGCGGGTACCTGCACCTTTTCCCCGGTTTTGGGATTTCGACCCGTGCGAGCTCTTCTATTACGGAGCCGGAAACTGCCAAAGCCTCGGAGCTCTATCTTCTCGCCCCGATGTAGAGCATCGATGATACTTTGAAGAACTGTACTCACTATAACTTCGGAATCTTTCTTCGGCAAATCGGCAGCCTTAGCCACCTCGGCAATTAATTCCGCTTTGGTCATATTTTTACACTCCTTTTATTATAATGTAGTGAACTAAACTGCATTTTCTCTACTTTTTCACTGCTTAAGACTTTTGCCCTTTTTCTTAAGGGACTTAAAAAGAGGTCAATTGGCGCTCTTTTGCTCTTTTGCAGCGGAGATGTCCACAGGGCGCTCATTTTTCTGTGGACGGCGAAGCAGATTTTTTGTGTTTTCTTTTAGACTTTTCAAGCTGGCTAAGAGTCTTTTTGTCAATAACATCACCGATAATCACCCCACCCCTTTCTGGGGCGAATTTTTCGATATCCACCTTTTCTTTGTCAGCTAAGTAAGCAGTCAGGCTCAAGCCAATCTTCCTTTCCTGGGGGTCGAGTTTAACTATCTTAAGGGTTAAAGTTTCACCAGCCTTGTATTTCTGCTTGGGGTCGGTGAGACGCTCTTTATCTAATTCGGATACATGGAGTAGCCCTTCAACTCCAGGGGTAAGCTCGACAAAAGCTCCGAAGTTAGTAATGCTGACAATTTTACCTTTAATCACATCGCCCATTCGGTGCTTCTTGAAGAATTCTTCCCAGACATTAGGGGTCATTTGCTTCAGCCCCAGCGATAGCCTCTGGCTTTCTGCATCGATATTCAGGATTACCGCCTCTACTATATCCCCTTTCTTAAGCATCTCGGAGGGATGCTTTATGCGTTTAGTCCAGGACATATCGGAGATATGTATTAACCCATCTATCCCTTCTTCTACTTCTACGAAAGCGCCAAAATCGGTAAGATTTCTGAGCCTGCCTTTTATTACCGACCCGATACTGTATTTCTCTTCGATCATCTTCCAGGGGTTAGGCTCGGTTTGCTTTAGTCCTAAAGAGATCCGGCGCAAGGATTGGTCAATATGTAGCACCACAGCTTCCACAGTGTCTCCTATGGATACTATGCGGGAGGGATGCTTTATCCTCTTGTTCCAGGACATCTCTGAAATGTGGATTAACCCTTCAATACCTTCTTCCAGCTCAATGAAGGCGCCGTAATCGGTGAGGCTCACCACCTTGCCGCGCACCCGGAAGCCAACGGGGTATTTCTCCTCTGCTTTGAGCCAGGGGTCAGGGGTTTTCTGCTTGTAGCCCAGGGAGACCCTGTTGCTATCCCGGTCGAACTTCAAGACCACCACCTCTACCTCGTCACCGATTACAAATAGCTCCGAGGGATGATTAACTCTCCCCCAGGACATATCTGTTATGTGAAGGAGTCCGTCGATACCCCCAAGGTCTATAAAGGCGCCGTATTCGGTGATGTTTTTGACAATGCCCTTGACTATCTCCCCCTCCGTCAGGGAAGCAAGCAGCTGCTCCCTTTTTCGGCGGTTCTCTTCTTCGATGACTACTTTTCTGGAAAGAACAATGTTCCCACGCCTTTTATTGAGCTTGATAACCTTCATCTCAAGCTCTTTACCTCTTAAGGTATCGAGATTTCTTACCGGTCGCACATCGACCTGGGAGCCCGGGAGGAAGGCTTTCACGCCGATATCCACAGTCAACCCACCTTTTATCCGTTCGATGACCCTTCCGGTGACTACGCTATTTTCGTTATAAGCTTTTTCAATCTGGTCCCAGACCTTCATTTTCTCTGCTTTTTCCTTGGAGAGAACCAGATAGCCTTCCATATTCTCAACATATTCAAAGAGCAGGTTCACCTTGTCACCAGATTTTACAGTTATATTGCCCTCGCTGTCTCTAAATTCTTGGAGGGGAACCAGAGCGTCAGATTTGTATCCTATATCTACCAGAATCCAATTGCTGCTAACCTTGATTACGATTCCTTCGATAATCTCCCCCTCAGAAAAGCTCTTAAAGCTCTTATGATAGAATTCGGCTAATTGTTCGGAATCGAGTTCTTCTAATTTTTCCTCTGTAAGCTCGGGGGAAGGGTTATCCCCCTGGGTATCAGAAGAGTCTTTGTCTCCCCTTGTCTCCTCCTCGGTTTTAAGATTTTCTTTGGGGACCTCTTCGTCCATCATTAGACTAAATACCTCCTTATTTTGGTATCATTCCGATGTGCTTGCTTCAAACTATAAAAATATGCCTCTGTAGGTATCAAAATATATAATATTAATCCTAATGTAACCATTGATTATACTCAATTTTTAGTCGTTGTCAAGGGTAAAAAGTCTCCTTATCTAAATTTAATCCTGTCTAAGGTAAGGTTTAAGACCTCCTCTATAGTGAGGTCAGTGGTGTCGATGTAAATTGAATCTTCACGTCTGGTAAGAGGGGAGTGGGTACGCTGCGAATCGCTTTTATCACGACTCTCGATATCTTCTTTGACTTTTTCCTCGGAGGCTATGATTCCACTTTCTTTAAGCTCGAGATAACGCCTATAGGCTCTTTCGGTAAGTGAGGCATCCAGATAGAATTTAAAATCGGCTTCAGGAAAGACCGTGGTGCATACATCCCTCCCTTCAGCAACCAGTCCCCCTCTAGCCCCAATCTCTTGCTGGATTTTCACCAAGGCCTGCCGCACTCCCAGGAAGCAGGAAATCTTGGATGCCGCTTCGCTCACCTGGGGATAGCGTATCTTATCCGAGACATCCTCTCCATTGATCATAATCCTGTAATCATCTCCAAGCTGGTGAAATTTGAAGGATGACTGCCTGGCTAATTGGCTCAATTCATCTTCAGAGTTCAGCTTCATGTTTCTTTGCAGAGCCTTCCATGCCAAAGCCCGATACATTGCTCCGGTATCCAGGTAGTTATAGCCAAGCTTCCTTGATAGCAGCTTGGCAATGGTGCTTTTGCCCGAGGCGGAAGGACCATCGATGGCGATTAATAATCTTTTCCTCGCCATTTTCACAGGCTCTCCTTCAGGGCTTTGATGAAGCGGAGGTTCTGCTGGTGGGTGCCGATGGTGACCCTCAGCTCCTGGGGGAGATTCCAGCTCCTCATAGGTCTGACTATCACACCCTTCCGCAAGAGCTTCTGATAGAGCTTATAGGAATCTTCTTGGAGAATGAGGAGGATGAAATTTCCCACCGAGGGGATAAATTCAACCTTTATTTTTTTGAGTTCTTCGGTGAGGAACTGATAACCCTCTCGGTTTACCTTCTTCCCCCTGTTTATGAACTCGTGGTCGTCCAGAGCAGCCATAGCCCCAACCTGGGCTAAGTGGTTGGTATTAAAAAGACATTTCACCTTGATGAGGTATTGGATCAGTTCTTCGCGGGCAATGGCATAGCCTATGCGCAGACCAGCTAAGCCAAAGATTTTGGAAAAAGTCCTCAGAACGATAACCGGTCGCCCCTCTCTGACATATTTAAGGGAATCGGGATAAGCCGGGTCTTCGATATACTCGTAATAAGCCTCGTCCAGAGCTACAACTATGTCTTCGGGAATGGAGTTTAGAAAGCGGTCAAACTCTTCACCGGTTACCATTGTTCCGGTCGGGTTATTGGGGTTGGCTATATAGACCAGCTTAGTATGAGGAGTTATGGCTTTTGCCATGGCGGGCAAGTCGTAGGTGTAGTTTATAAGAGGGACAGTGATCAGGTTCCCGTTTACTGCTTGTACTGCCAAACGGTATACTAAGAAGGTCTGGTCCGCAACTACAGCGTAATCTTCTGGGCCAAGGAAAGCGCGGGCGATGTCTCCTAATATATCAGTTGTTCCATTGCCAATGATGACTTGGTCCATTGATAAATTCAATATGGAAGCCAATTTTTGCCGAAGATAATACACTCCGTCATCGGGATAGTAATAGACTTCATTAATATGATTGTTTATGGCTTTTACGGCTAAAGGGGAAGCTCCTAAAGGGTTCTCGTTGGAGGCTAACTTGACCACATCTTTCAATCCAAGCTCCCTTTCTACCTCTGAGAGGGGCTTGCCCGGGAGGTAAGGTATTATTTTTTTAATATGCTCAGGTACAAGCTCTCTTTTCATATCATTCATCCTTTATGGTGTAAGACTTATTAATTTCTCCATAGCTCCCTGGATATGGGGAAAAGTAAATTCAGTATTTCTCACAAGCACATAGAAAAAATTGTTTAAACAACATTGTTAAAGTCCATTCTGAGGTCTCAAAATCATAGCGAAGCTAATTTATTTGATATTATTGCTCCTGGCACTCGAGATTGTAGATTTCAGTTTCACGACAGCTTGGAGTGGTGCTACCGACAACTTTACTCTTGCTTCGGTATTTCTAAATCACAAAGCAATGTAAATTTTTGCTGCTCAGACTGGTGTGAAATTCTATAATCAGTAAGTAAACCCTTCCTCTGCACTGTGGACGAAGATGGTAGCCATTCATTTTTGGCTTTTCTAATTTGTGAGCATCCAGAAAAGCGCAACCTTCCTTTCTATTTCGAGGTCATGTGGTCTGATGCTGCATCCGAATTGAAACCGGTTCATTATTGAGCGCCAATTTCCTTTTTGAAGGTTTCACCTAACTTTGATCCCCAATTATCTAAGGGCTCTAACTTACCAAAGAAGAACCTGAGCACTGGCGGTTCCTCAATGAATTTTAAGCCTTTCACCATATCCCGGTGCTGGTACAGCCAATGTAGTCTGTCTACCACATATTCAATATGAGATACGGTATAAACCCTTCGGGGAACTGCAAGCCGAGCCAATTCCAGATCTGAATATACCTCGTTTCCGTCTTGGTCCCGGTCCATGGAAATAGTGCCTCTTTCCATGCTCCTTACCCCGGATACGATGTAAATGGCTGCAGCCAGAGCACCGGCGGGATACTGAGATTGAGGAATATGGGGTAAGAACATCATGGCATCGACATGACAGGCCAGCCCGCCCGGCGGAGTAACTACCGGGATTCCGTATTCAATAAACCTTTCAGCAAAATATTTGACCTGTTCTGCAGCGCTTCCGGCAACACTTATGTCGGTCATCTCCCTTAGCCCGACCGCCATAGCTTCGATCTCTTTGGTTGACATCCCTCCATAAGTGAGAAAGCCTTCATAAACCGGAAGCCAGGGCTTTATCTCTTCATAAAATTTTTTATTGTTGGTAGCGATAAATCCCCCTCTTACGCAACTGCTTTTCCTCGCACTCAGGTAGAACAGGTCGGCAAAGCTCATAATCTCCTTGATTATCTCTTGAATACTTTTGTTTTTATATTCTTTTTCTCTGATTTTTATGAAATAGGCATTCTCGGAGATTAAGCTTCCATCTACTACCAAAGGAATATTATACTCCGAGCAGACCCGCTTTACCTCTTTAAGATTTTCAATCGAAAAGGGTTGACCGCCGAGCAGATTGGTGGTCGCCTCCATCCGCACAAACGGTATCTTACTCGCTCCATATTTCTTAATAGTGTCCTTTAGCTTTTGGATATCTAAATTACCCTTGAAGGGGTGTGTGCTCTGCGTTTTGAGGGCTTCATCTGCATAAATTTCTAGGACTTGTCCACCAACAAGCTCGATGTGCGCTTTGGTAGTGGTAAAGTGATAGTTCATAGGGATAATGTCACCGGGCTTAATGAAGACCTTGGCTAAAAGATGCTCCGCCGCCCTTCCCTGGTGTGTGGGCAGAACATAACGAAAGCCTAACACATCTTCTATCACGCGGGCTAACTTGTAAAAGCTTTCACTGCCAGCATAGGCATCATCGGAAACCATCATCGCTGCCAGTTGATTGTCGCTCATGGCATTTGTTCCGCTGTCGGTGAGCATATCAATGAATATATCTTTAGTTCTGAGGGCGAAGGTGTTGTAGCCACCTTCTTTGATAGCCTTGAGCCTCTCTTCAACCGGCGGCAAACTGGTTTTTTGTACAATCCTTACTTTGTGCATCTCTACTGGTATCTCTTTTCCTGTAGATAGTCTTATGTTCATCTTTACCTCCTTACTTTTGAATAATGACTGTACTATTCACCCCATATTATGCGATAACTAATACTACCATAAAATAGAGTAATATCAAGAAAAAAATCCCTATTTGAGTTAATAGCAACTTATTTACCGACTTTCTTAAGTTGAAATAACAGTAATAGGCATTAAAGCATCAGACTTACTGCCTAAGAATCACCCTTTTGCTTTTAAGTCTTTTACCGGTCAGCTAAACGAGGTTGATTTACAGCGGTAGATTTATTGGTTAACCTCAGGGCTATTTCTCCTCCTTTTTATCCTCAGAGGTGATAATTTGCTCAAATTCCTCTAAGGTGGGTAGCTCCGATAGGTTTTTTAAGCCAAAGTGGATCAGGAATTCCCGGCTGGTCCTATAAATAAGGGGACGTCCAACCACCTTCTTTCTCCCCTTTATTTTAATAAGCCGCTTTTCTAATAGGGTCTTCAAAACTCCGGTGGAATCAACTCCCCGGATGGCGGAGATTTCAGGATTAGTGATGGGCTGTCGGTAAGCAATCATAGCCAGAGTCTCCAGAGCCGGCAGCGAGAGCTTTATTTTTGAAGAGAGGGCGAAGTGCTTTTTTATCCATCGATCGTATTGAGGCCGGGTAACTATCTGGTACCCCCCGGCTACTTCTATAATGCTTACCCCACGGTTATCATCGTTGTAATCGGATATCAGCTCATTGAGAGCCTCATGTATTCTCTTTTCTTCTGCTTCATCAATAACTTTGAACATCTGCTCCATAGAGATGGGTTCGGAAGAAAGGCAGAGAAGGGCTTCAATTATGGCTTTAAGCTCCCTCTTTTCCATTTCCTTTGGCTCCCTTTTTCGCAGAGGGAAGTATAAATATTTCTTTAAATCTTTTGGTTTGATATAAGCGAATAAGCTGCTGGCGAACAAGCTCCAGCAGGGCTAAAAAAGTGACAATAAGCTCCTGCC
>JAOUOQ010000084.1 GCA_029880275.1 Candidatus Aminicenantota bacterium
GATTGAATGAGAATGGGTATCCCACCATTGGCGGCTTTGTCCCCCCTATAGCGGTGAAATCACAGAGCGTTGATGTGCTCTATGCCGACCAGCTGCTGGAGCATATGCCAGATTTTAACGCGGCGGTTCACTTTATAGCCGAGTCCCGCAGGGTGCTGAAGAACGAAGGGCATCTGGCTCTTATTTTTCCTAACTACCTGAAGGAAAAAGAGTTTTTCTTCGACATTGATTACACCCACAACTTCATCACCACCGAAAGGCGGGTAGAGCAGATGCTGTTTGACTGCCGTTTTACCCCGGTGGACAAGGTTTTTTCTATTGGGTGTACTACTGGTATCCGGCGTTATTTTATTAAAGCAGCCACCTTCTTCCTCGGTTGGGGCATTACTGCTCACATCTTTCGGATATTTAAAGCAAATGATTTGTTAGTACGCCTGAGGAAGAACCTTTTTGAGACGATAATGATAATTGCCAGGAAAGAGCAGGGAAAATAAGGGGAAGGTTATTATGTTTGGGGGGAGAAGCTTCAAGTGGGAGCAATTGAAGCGGGCTGTCACCTCTATCCCCCGGGATTTTTTCACCAGCAACCTTCTCACCCATTTTACTGTTCTACCCCCCTCGGTGTTGGTCTATAATGTCACCTTTCGCTGTAATATGAAGTGCCGTATGTGCCTCAACTGGACCAAAAAAGAACAAAGGGAGCTTACCGTCTCCGAGTTGGAGAAGGTATTGAAGAAAGGAGGCCTTTTCCACCGAATAGAGAATGTCTCTATCAGCGGGGGAGAGCCCACCCTAAGGGCGGACTTACCGGAAATCGTAGAGGTGCTCTACAACAATTTACCCCGTGTGAGGAAGATGAGCATAGTCACCAACGCCTTAAATACACACAGAGTGGTCGGGCAGGTGAAAGCCATTGCCAGGCTCACTATGGAGCGAAATAGTCTGCTCAGCATCGGCGTCTCCCTTGATGGTATGGGGGAGATTCACGACCGCATAAGGAATGTCCCCCGAGCTTACGAAAGGGTGAGAGAGACCATCCATGCTCTGATGGAACTCAGGGAGAGCGTGCCGTTTAGCCTCGGAATGGGAACGGTGGTCATCCCGGACAACTTCAGTGAGCTGAATAAAATGGTGGAGTTTTGCCAGCAGAATAATATTGACCTCTCCTTCTCCATTCTCAGGTTTTCCGATAGCATTTTAGGAAACGAAACCCTCCAGAGCGACCTGGTTTATAACGAGGAACAACGAGCTTTTATCGGAAAATTCTTTCATCAACTATTGCAGAAAAGCTCATTCATAGACGGGGATAGCTACCTGTATATGCACTGGAGCCGTATGCTGCTCGACAATAGCCAGAGGACAATGCCCTGTCCTTTTATGGACCAGGGGATTCAGCTCAATCCCGAAGGCGAACTCTATTATTGCGAAATGAGCAAGCCCATCGGCAATGTCCTCCAGGAGCCCGCTAAAGCCATATACTATAAACCCGAGAATCTGGCATATCGCCGGAAGCTGATCGCCCGCAAGTGTTCCGCTTGCATCAGCCCTTGTCAGACTCTGGTCAGCGTCCGTAAAAAGCTCTACCCGTATGCAGGATTTGTCTTTTATCTATCTGGGTTGAAAATCGCTCGATTGTTAGGAATAATAAGGGAATAAGTGGTCACCTTATGATGTGAAAGGAGGATAAAATAGGGAGGGGGTTCTTCAGCAGCATTAAGGATAAATCCGCCAGCTTGAGAAGATTCTCACCGCTTTTCAGGACAGTATTAAGTGCTGTCTTAATTGCTTTAATTTTTTATTATCTGGTAGACAGCAGGCAGTTTGTTCATCTTCTGGCTTCAGCCAAGCTCTGGTTTCTTCTCCTCTGCGTTGCCCTTATTGTCGCTGACCGGTTCGTAATGGCCTGGAAGTGGATAATCCTCCTTCACGCACAGGGTTCAGGTGTCTCCTTCAGGGATATAACTGAGCTGACCTTTGTGAGCACTTTTTTTGGTCTTTTTCTCCCTTCAATTTTGGGAGGGGATGTGGTTCGCGCTTACAGCCTGACCAAAAATATATCCGATGCCAGCCTCTCCATATCTTCGGTATTGATTGACCGCACGATAGGGATTAGCAGTATGATGGCGGTTTCCCTGGTCAGTGCCCTTGTCTCCTATAGATATATCGCTAATCCCCGGGTTCTGATGGTGGTATTCCTATTCGCTGTGGTTTTTGGGGTTTTCGTGCTGTTGGTTTTCAGCTCCTCAGGTCCCAAACTCCTGGAGATGATTCTCCCTTTCAAGGGCTTGGGGACTTTAAGGGAAAAATTGAAGGGTATCTACGATTCCTTTTTACAATTCAAGGCTTACAAGAAGATGTTGTTCTATGCCGTAGTTTTGTCGGTCGTAGTGCAAATTATGCGCATTGTGGGGGTCTATATATCATCTCTGGCACTGAACCTTTCTACCAACTTCGTGTATTTCTTAATCTTTGTTCCATTGACTATCATCCTCAGCCTTCTGCCGGTCTCCATTGCCGGAATAGGTATCAGGGAGGGGGCATATATTTATTTCTTCACCAGGGTGGGGATGACGGGTTCCAGCGCCTTTACTCTGGCTTTATTAATATATTTCTTGACCATAATTGCCACCCTCCCGGGAGCATTTATCTATGCCTTCAGAGGACTCTCTCGCACAAAGGATGTTTAAAAAACCAACACCGATTTACAGAGAGATGATTTTTTGATAGAATTGGGCTTGTTTGAAGGGGAGATGTAGAAAGCTATGAAGGTAATAAAGGACAGGGTGCTGCTGATTTTTCCACAATTTAAATCTGAGCTCCACTATGGGAGATTGAGCAAGGTTGCTCCCTCATTAGTACCGGTATCCCTGGTCTATCTGGCAACTTTCCTCCAGAAGAAGGGGATTCCGGTTAAGATATTAGACGGTCAAGTGCAAGAACTCACCCCCACCACCCTGCGTAAGGAGATAGAGGACTACTGCCCGAGGTTTGTAGGTATCACTTCGCTCACACCTATTGCCGAGGTAGCTCACCAGGTAGCTGCCGTTTCCAAAGGGATTTCCCGTGAGATAACGGTGGTTATGGGCGGCACTCATCCCACTGTCCTGCCGGAGGAGACCATACGGGATGAGAATGTGGACATCGTTGTCCGACAGGAGGGGGAATATTCACTGTATGAGATCGTTGATGCCATCATAGGAGAGGGTGATTTAGAGGGAATCAAGGGACTTACTTTCAGACGCAATGGGGAGATTATCCACACCGCTCAGCGACCCTTTCTGGAGGAGCTCGACTCCCTGCCTCTGCCCGACTGGAGTCTGGTCCCTCTGGACAGCTATCATCAGATACCCGATGCCACCTTCCGCAAGCCAGTGAGGTGTCTGCTTACCTCGCGAGGGTGCCCATTTCGGTGCATCTTTTGCTCGGCAAGGTTATCTTCAGGCTACCACTATCGAGTGCGCAGTCCTCGGAATGTTATTGAAGAGATTGACCTTCTGATAAATCGTTACGGAGCCAGACAATTAGCTTTTCTGGACGACAACTTCATAGTGGACCAGCAAAGGGCGATGGAGATATGCGACCTTATTATCAAGAGGGGATATCATAAGAAAGTGGTGTGGACCTGTGCCGGGAGGGCGGACCAGATATCGGAACCTTTGCTGAAAAAATTCAAGGATGCCGGCTGTGCTCTGATATCCTATGGAGTGGAGACCGGCTCACAGAGGCTCCTCGATATTATAAGAAAAAGTCTTACCATCGAACAGATAGAAGAAGCTGTCAAGTTGACAAGAGAGGTGGGGATTAAGGTTCGTGGGACGCTGATGCTCGGTCTGCCCACGGAGACCCCTGAGGAGTCACAGCAAACCATTGAATTTGCTAAAAAACTGGGATTAAACTTCGCCAAATTTTCTCTGGCGACACCTTACCCGGGCACCGAGCTGTACCGTTTAGCAAAGGAACAGGGACTTTTGAAGACGGAAGATTGGCGATACTTCAGCTCCATGGCTGGTTTCGGTGAGTATGACCCGGTCTATATACCCGAGGGGAGAGATGCCAGAGAGTTAAAGCAGTTACAAAAGAGGGCTACCCGAGAGTTCTATCTCCGCCCGCGACAGATATGGGACCTATTGCGAAATATCACCTCCTTCCATGATATAAAGCTTTATCTGGGAGTAGCTCGGGAGCTTATCTTCTCAAAAGGCTAAGCCCATGTTATCCGTTCCCCGACTTTATCAATTGCTGACCCACACTTATGCAGCCATACCGGAGCATCTCTTCAGAGGGGGATATTCCTTTCCACCCCTGCGGGTCGCCTTTATTTTGACCCATCGCTGCAACCTTAAATGCCAATTCTGCCTGGTATGGAGCTCTTATCAAGAGGAGCGGAAGAAAGGGATTAAGCGTCAGGAGCTGAGCCTGGAGGAGGTCAAGGGGGTGATCGACCAGCTTCCAGGCTATTCGGTCATTACTTTCACCGGCGGTGAGCCTTTCTTGCGGAAAGAACTGATGGAGATAGTGAGGTATTCCACAAAAAGGCATAGATGTCATATCGTTACCAACGGAACAATATGCAGTGAAGAGGAGATAGAGGAGATAACAGCAAAGCGCGTCTCCAGTATCCTGGGCAAAGGAGTTCTATCAGTGGGTATATCAATAGAAGCGGTGGGAGAGGTTCACGACCAAATAGTAGGGGTTCCTGGCTCCTTTGATAAGACGCTCAGGACGATAAAGACCTTTCAGCGAGAAAAGTCAAAACGGGGAGCTCGCTACCCTCTAATTGATTTAAAGATAACTATCGGGGATTATAACTTCGCCTCTTTGAGGGAGCTTTACGACCTGGCATTGGATTTGAAAATCGACCTCTGCTCCTTTCAGGTGCTGAATACGCAGTCCTCATCCTATGGGATAGAGGATGAAAACCCCATCGCCCATCTCACCCCGCCTAAGCCTTTTACTCCTATTGATTCCGATCTGCTGCGAGAACAGCTTCGCTATCTGGCAGAGAGAAGCGCCAAAGCATTCACCAGGATTCGCTTTAATCCCAATATGCCCCTCACGGAGGTGGTGAATTACTACCTTAATCGAATAGACCTGAGCAAATTTGCCTGCCATACTCCCTGGCATACCATGCATATTGGTCCCTATGGGGAGGTTTACCCTTGCTTCAGCTATCCTATGGGAAATGTAAGAAAGAAGAAGGTCTCAGAGATATGGAATGGCGAGAACTACAAAAGATTTCGGAGAGAGTTGAGAAAAATAGGAGTTTTTCCTGGCTGCTCTGGATGCTGTATTATGGAATATAAAAGTTGATGGACATGCATAACGAAAGGCATTTCAATTATTACCTGGGTATTTTCTATATATAGCCACGCTACTTCCTGGGAATAGTGATGATTTCCCGACTCACCGTTAAAAAAAGGTAGCAGCGGGGCAGGAAACTTACATCTTTCAGATTTCTTAGTAAGGGATGAGCTCTACTCTGACAAAGACTCCCAGGTAGCGAGGGTCACGGCTTGCGGGGTCGACTTCCCAGGGGACAAATCCTTTCTCCGAACCTATGGTGAGATAATAGTAATAGTTATCTTTGCCACAGCGATAATGGGCAGAGGGGTAGAGGGTCCATTCTACCTTCCCTCTCCTTTTGTGGCGCAGATTAGCAGAGTACATCTGTTCATATATGCCAGCTTTAATCAGGTTCTCCTGAGGAGACCAGAGATATAATTTTATCCCTCTGAGCTTTTCCCTGCTCTCTATAACGAAATTCTCCTGACTCTCTCCCTTTATCCAGAATCCCTGCAACTCGCTTCCAAAGAGGCTCCTTTCCTGTCGGTAAAGGGAAGCTCCCGAATTGCCCAGTATAGGGAGCTTCGCATTCTCTTGCAAATTGACCCGAGGGAAAATGGCAAACAGGGAGAAGCATACAGCGATAATAAATAAAGCCACCCACAGATGCCAGCCAGGCCTTATCTTTTGAGCGATGTGAGATTCCTCTCTTTCCCTTTTCTTCCTGATATAAAGGATGAAGAGGGTCAAACTACCCAAGAGCCAGATGTAGTTAGGTATCCAGTTGAAGTTTCCCCCTGCAAGGCTGTAGGAGGGTAAGAAATTGGTGAAGTTCAGCTTTAGATTGCTTAAAGTAATGAAGAGCTTAGCCTCCCTGGAAGTATCCACTGCCCAATGGGTATGATAGAGGCAATAAGGGTAATATATGATGAGGATAACTATGCAGAGGCTAACAGCTCCAAGAATCTTTGCCACGGTATAGAACTTTTGGCTTCTGTTATATGCCAGAAAATAAGCTAAAAAAACTGCCAAAATCCAGGTGACCGAAACCAGTGGTCTGGTGGGAGGGGCATAACCCCCGGTCAGCTTGAAGCCGACATACACTGCCAGGTAGGTGACAAAAAGAGAAAGAAGCTGAAAAGCTACCCTTTTGTCCTTTTTGATTAAGAAATACAATCCCAGCAGAGCAAAGAAGTAGATGGGGGAGTAGATAAAAAGACCTCTCTTTTGGTCGAAAAAGTAGGTGAAGATAGTTCCCAGTGTCAACCTCGATTCTTCCTTAATCCTCTGGCTGAAGGGTATGATAGTCGGAGATGGGCTTTTTCTAAGACCTTTCTCTATCGCCATAGGCGAAAGTAATCCATACATGTGGTAGATGAAAGCAAACATCAGAAGAAGGGAGATTAAAGCAGGGATGATGAAATAAATAATCCTTGGCTTTATTCTATGCCTCTTCCAGAAAAAATAAAGGAACATGAGGGAGAGCACACCAGCTGTAACTCCATATTTTAGTCCAAACCATATTATCATTCCCACCAAACACCCCTGGAAGAGAATCTTCCAGGAGGAGGTGAAGCTCGATGTTCTGAGCTTTCGGAATAAATATATGGTAATCAGGGCAACCGCCACCTCGGGATAGATATGGCGAGAGTAGAAAGCCATAGGGACCGTAAAAGTAAAAACCAGCCAGCTGTAAAAAGAGACCTTCGGCTTGCGTAATAATTCCAGCAACAGAAGGTAGAGTTGGACTGCTAATAAAGAGGTTAATAGAATCATTCCCAGGCGGACAAAAAACATCACCCCTATTGCTGGCAGACGAAGCCCTAACCAGTAAAATGGGACCAGGTAAAGGGAGATACCGAACAGGTGGGTAGGATATTGGTAGCTGGCACCTCTCTTTCCTGTCCGGCTATGGGTAGCAAGTTTCCCATGGTAGAAATGGCTGTAATCTCTGTGATCATAATTATTTCTCAAGTTAATGTCATGGTCTTTAATAAGACTGTGGGTTATTAGCAGATAGTGAGGCTCATCACCAGTAGGCTGAAATAAAGGTGCTAATATCCCAGAGGCAAAAAAAAGGTAGATCAAAAGCGACAGCAGGAATAGGATGGCAATCCTTTTCTTTCTTGGATACTCTAGTGAGGAAATGAATTCCTTGAGTCTCTCCCTAAGATTTATGGCAGCAGGATGGCGTGCTTGCGACCATAGGTGATAAAAATGGACCCCTTTTAAATAGAGACAGCCTCCTATCGCCAGCACCCATAGGATAAGGTTGTTTTTAAGGAGGTCCGCTTTATATAAATAGAAATGAGCCGGAATATTGTATAGCAGTAAAAACCACAAAGGGATATAGGTTAGGGCATCTCCTCTCCTGACCTCTCTCCGGTTCAACTTCAATATGAGCCCCACCAGGGTGGAATAGCCCCACCAGATAAATATT
>JAOUOQ010000085.1 GCA_029880275.1 Candidatus Aminicenantota bacterium
GATGGAGAGAGTTCGAATCCTACTCCCTCCGCCAGAGTTATAAATTTATAGGTTTAAGAGTATTTATTAAAAAGGTTATACTATAAGATTTATGCTTACCATTTTCCAAATCTAAAAATAAAATTATGCGTAAAAGATTATCACAGCAAGAAATTTTTGAGCTAATACAATCAAAGCAAGAGACTAAGAATCTTGACTTTAAAAAATACTTCAATTGGAAAAAAGCTTCAAATGATGAGAAGTTAATGATCGTAAAACATATCCTGTCTATGGCAAATACCAAGGATGGAGGAAAGATAATCTTTGGCGTAGAAGATAGGACTTTTAAACTTAAGGGATTGCCTAAGAACAATTATGAGAGTTTTGACCAAACAGAAGTTAACAACTTCCTTCAGAATTATACTGACCCAAAATTTTATTGCCAGGTATATAAAGAAGAAATTAATGGAAAGCTTATAGTGGTAATAGATGTTCCCGAATTTGAAGAACTAGCCATAATATGTGCCAAAGATGCATTTTCGCAGAATAAAACAAAGCATATTTTAAAAAAGGGACAAATATATATAAGAACCAAAAAAGCTTCTAGTGAGGCAATATCTTCTTCATACGAAATGAAAGAACTATTAGAACTGGCTTGCAGCAAGAGATTTGGAATCTCTTCTAAAGAAGAATATGAAAAAGAAATAAAAGAAGCTGATGAAATTTTAAATGAAATGATTAGAAAAGAAATTGAAAAGTATGCGTATTGGGAAATAATTGCTCACCCTGTTAATTATCAAGAAAAACTAATTGAGGATATTATTAAAACAAAAGAATTAATAATGAAATCGCAAGTAAAAGTGCGTGGAAATTATTTCCCTTATTTACAGGACATATCAAATTTCAACACGGGAATACAATTTTATGCTAAGCAATATGAAGGTGGCAGAATTTATCAAAGCGGTCTGTTTAAAATGTTCACAATCATGTTTATTGATAATGAAATTAATACTAAAAATTTATTTAATTTTGTTTACATAATACACGTGGTAACAATGTTTTTCCTCTTTTTTAAAAAAATATATGGAGATATTTTGCCTAAAGAGAGTATAAATTTATCAATATCATTGAATGGATGCTTAGGAAGAGAACTTTATCATCGTGGAATACCGCTATTCGATCGTGGAGGACCTTATATCTGTAAGATTGTAAAAATAGCTAAAGAAGAGAAACTAAAGGTTTCTGATTTACAAACTTATTATAAAGAGAAAGCAATAGCATTTCTTAAGCACATATTTCAAATGTTTAATTGTGAAGCATGCGATGAGGATATTATAAAATATCAAAATATGATCCATGAGAATAAAGCTTAATTTTTACAGTATAAAAATTCTTGATATTAAGGATTAATTAGCCTATAATTTTAATAGCTCCTTAAAAAAGTTTTCTTCCTTTGAAATATCTTTTTAGGTCCTATCTGTAATCTCAATAGTTTGGAGGAATTTCGGCAAAATTTTGAAAGAGTTATATTGGATATAATCTTACATAAAAATCAAGACATAACTTACAGGAGTCTATAATAAATCATAAGTTATTAAAGTGTATTTTTATTACCTGTCTTTACTTTTAAATTTACCAAAGTTCGCTCTGATCCATATTGAGAGAACCAAAATTTTCCTTCTTTAACTATATCAAAAGTTAGTATATAAGATCCTTCATTTTTTGGTGCACTGAATCTACCTATAATGTTTACTTGTTCTTTAGGCTTAATGCTTAAAGGCAAGCCTATTCGAGCAAAATCATTGTCTAAAATCTTTCCGGTGTCATCTTTAAGTTTTATCCCTAATCTATAATCGCCGATAATTTCACCACTTGAGATCCATTCAAAAGAAGATAGGTTTGTTACTTTTACCTGCAAAGCTAACTCTTCTGCAGGATAGCAATCAATGCTGTTTCTATCTAGATGTATTAACGCTTTAATAGATGTTTCTTCTTTTTTATCCTCAGTAACAGCACTTTTGTATGCAACAAATAATATGTTTCTTTCGATGTTTAGCATATAAATTTCTAAAACTTCTATGATTTTGATAATTAGTATATAAATTGATCTTTTTATTATAAATAATAATCTCATTATTAAATGTAAAATATCTTTAAATTTATAGAACCAACTTTCCCCACTCCACTTTTTATATATTTTAGAAATATAATGGGAATTTTCTTTTAAAACTCGCCATTCTTCGACTTTCATGTTATATTGAGGACTAATATACATTATGGGCTTAATGACCATGCTTTTGAAGCCTGCTTCCTGGCACCACTTATATAATTCTTCAATCATAATATCTTGCTCTAATACGCCAAAGTCATCTCTTGCTAAAAGGGAGGCTGGACTATTTGAATGTCCTACTCCTGGTTCGCGAAAAACAACTCTACCATTTTTAGATAGAATTCGATAGAACTCTTTTATTGCCAATTCCATATCAGGAACATGATGTAGTGAGTGCAT
Organism: Candidatus Aminicenantota bacterium; assembly: GCA_029880275.1. Taxonomy (GTDB): domain Bacteria; phylum Acidobacteriota; class B3-B38; order Guanabaribacteriales; family B3-B38; genus Guanabaribacterium. The sequence goes on from JAOUOQ010000085.1 coordinate 2,489, forward strand.
ACAAATAATTCGGTCAACACTATTATTAATTAAAGGGATACGCTCCATATCTCCAACAACCGATCTTTTATTCTGCAATCGTTCAGCACCTACTCGAAGCATATCAATTGAAAGGTCTATAGAAACGGTTTTAAATTTCAAGCGCTGTAGCCACTCGCTAACCCAGCAACCTCCCGCTCCAGCGTCCAAGATTATACATTCTTTATCAGCTTCTAAAACACTAAGAACTTTGCAAAAGTCAGCAATTAAATGAAGTGAATCATCATTGAAAAGATGTCCAGGTGGCGTAAAAGGTTTATACTGCTCCCATAAATAGCCTTTTGTGCGCTTTAAATATTCTTTTTCGGATTGCTTATATTTATTAGCTTCCTTTTTTATTGAATAATTAGACATTTTAAATATATTTATTTGTTATGCCTAAGCATTTGAGGTTTTTATTGCAAAATTCAATAATTTATAGCTTATTACGAGATATTTTGTATCTCTTCCAGCTTTTTCAACAGATTAATCGTAATGAGTATAACCTAAACTTTGCCTAAAGTAAAGATCCCATTGAGAAAAATATCGGTTACCCAAAAATGTGAAAACATTGCCACTTCCTAAAAAAGGTTGATTTTAGCGGTCAATTAGCCAATAATTTAAATAGTTCTTTAATAATCATTTCTTCCTGTTGGTATGTCATCCTCTGGAGAGGTGCGGTAGTGGGTGTACCGGTTTGCCGGCTAAGCAGCTGTCCCAAACAGGGTGGAGAGGGGCTCAAATCCTACTCTCTCCGTCAGAGCTTTACATTGCACGCCCGGAAATCTTAAAGAGTGATATTTTTGTCTTTTTGGAGTCTCAGCTTTTTGAAGGAAGGGATTCTGCGGGCTCTATTTTGCACTATAATTTTCGGTATGGGATAAAAGAAAATTCTTTATAATAGTCTCACCCGGAAGCACATTTAAAAAATCCTCAACGCACACCAGGCATGACCACCAAGCATCAGAGGGCTCTTTCACTGATAAATAGCCTTTATATGCTCACCAGTAAGGGGTATGTTCTCTGCTTTTAATTGGGTTGTCATTAAATCTTACAAGCGAGAGCATCTTTCTATATGGCGCCACGGCAAGAATAAATTGTGCATTTTTGGGGCTATTTAATGCTTTTTGCTCCCATTAAGATAGTATAGCCAAGCTTATAGAAGGGGAATCGTGTATTAATAGTGCTATCTACCTTTCCCAGCCTACGAAATAATTTCCCCCAGAAGTTAACTTTCATCCCATACTGAAATCGGAGAGGAATGAGTAACGATAAGATATGAACTCCCATAAAGGATATAGGCTCAAAGTAATATTTCTCAAGCAATGTGTTGAGCTCACCAAAAGAAAATGTTTTTAAATAGAGAGACACTCTTTCACCATCAGTTGAATAAGCGCACTCCCATTTTCTCCATTGGCCTGTTTTTTTAAGCAATATAGCTTTACTTAATTCTCTGGGATGATAGAGCAAATGAAGATTCCACTTATTGAGCACCGAAAAAGCAATTATCCCTCCGGGCTTTATCACTCTGCTTATCTCAGAGAAGGCTTTTTCATACTCCTTAATATGAGATATCATGCCTCCGTAGGATGAGATATAGTCGAAATGAGAGTCCGGAAAAGGAAGATTTAAAGCGTCGGCTTGAATAAGTAATATATTGGCTTTATCCGGGAACTTTTCTTGGGCCTTTTTTAATAAAGGATAAGTGATGTCGATTCCACTTACAGTCTTGGCATATTTACTTAAGAAAGGAATTTGCAAGCCCGTTCCGCATCCAAGGTCTAATACATTCCCCCTTATAAACGGTTTAAGAATATTGAGATGTTTATTATATAATTCATATTCATTAATATAAAAAGCTTCGGTATCTATGGCATCGTATGTCTCAGCTTGAAGTGTATAGGCAGAGACAATGTCATCATTATTCTGACCCCCAGGTTTATCGTCTTCTATCTCCATCGTTAATCTACTTCCCAGACATGTTCCACATGCCCATTGAACATATATTATAATACTAAATTATAAGAAGTCAAAAAAAACTTGAGTATTTAGCAAATTTTAGCTCATTTAAGCATCAACTCTTCCATCACATTTATTTCATTGAAAGGGTTGATTTTCAGAGCTAATTAGCCTATAATTTTAATAGTTCTTTAATAATCAATTCTTTCTATAGAGAAGTCATCTGGCGGAGAGGTGCTGGAGTGGCTGAACAGGGCTGCCTGCTAAGCAGTTGTCCTGAGTAATCGGGACCGGGGGTTCGAATCCCCCCCTCTCCGCCATTTTTTTCTTGCCTTCCCGTTTTCACTTCAATAAAATAATACCCTCAGCAAACCATTTGCGTAAAAAAAGCGTATATTATGGTAAAAGGAGGGTGATATGAAAAAATCAGTTTTCATCCTGAATGTCTCAGTAATTTTTCTTTTAATCCTGGCTTTCTCTTCGAGTGCCATCCATGCCCAGGCGGAGAAAAAGGAGCGCAGGCTTAACATCGCCATTGTGGGGGGCATAAGTAACCCCGACCCGCTTTACAACCCGTATACGTATTGCAATCTCCGGGAAGTGCAGCTTCTGCTTCTGGATATGGCCGAGCAGCCGATGACCGGAGAGGAGATCACCGCCCGCATCAGCGGGTCGAATGCCTCCATAGACGACCTGCTGCGGCTGGAAATCATCCGCCAGGAGGGGGACCTCTACTACATCAACTTCCCCCTGTTCACCGATAGGGACCAGCGGCTCATAACCCGGGTGGCGGATATATACAGCCAAAAACTCGCCGACAGCATCTCCCAGAAAAAGGAGGAAATCTACCGACTGCTGGGGAGCTATCGTCCCACGGGGATTGAGCCCTCAAAGTTAGGTTTCATAATGATAGGGGGGCTTATCCTCGACCTTGAGGGTCTGCGTCTGCTGAGCGAGCACGGCTACATCGCCCACGGTGTCGAAAAGCCCGGCGGAAACCGCTACATCCTCAACGCCCAGGAGGTGACCGAGTTCTCGCTCAAGGAGATTTACTGGGGCTGCCACACCGATAGTGTCAATGGTGTTACGCTGATGACCTTTGGCGATCACCATTTCGAAACCTTGCGCAGCGCTTTCCCCGACCTGCTGTGGGGATTGGGAAGAAGACTGGGTACCAGCCTCAGGAAGGACCTACCCGAACTCTATGGCACGGAACTCCTGACGGTGCTGAACGACCAGATGGATTCTTTCTTAGAAGATGTGGTTACTGTATTGCTTCGACTTAAAGAATCCCCGGCTGGATTGCCTGAGCTGGAGAAAGCCGCCTCGCTTGACCGCGAATATCTTGAGCACATCCTCAATTTCCTCGTCAAAATTCGCTACATCTCACAGGAAGGCGAAACCTATCATCTGCTGATACCCGTGCTCACCGAAGCCGACCAGGAGATGTTCCAGAAAATACGGGGCATGGTAAGCGAGGAGATACTCAACTGGCTGCAGACCTATTACGCCCAGATAAAAGAGGATTTAAAGGATATCAGCGCGGTAAGAAACAGGGTGAATTACGGGGAGGTCTTCAATATGCTGTGGCACTACTTCTTTGGCTATACCAACAAATTTCTGGCTCGCTCGGGACTGATCTACGACACCTATAGTGCTCCTCAGGGATTTACCGGCTTTCTACCAGCAGTCCTGTCGGGGTTAGAGAGATAGTACCCCGTAGGAGGGGTCTATTAACGGCCGGAAAGGAAACCTCCTTCTTTCTGCCCAACATTTCGGCACACAGAGCAATTCTGTCCCCTGAGCAAGGGCTACACAAGCTTACAGGGAGACAGGAGAAGGAAGCCCATTTTGAGCCCAAAGAAGCCCTTCTCCTCCGTTCAAAACCGCTTCTTAGATGTATTCGATAGTAGCCGGCTCTTTCGGGGTCAGGTCATAGAGAACCCGGCTCACCGAGCGAACCTCCGTGCAGATGCGCTGCTGTATTTTCTGAAGTACCTCCCAGGGTATCTGGCTGGGAGTGGCGGTGCGGGCATCGGTGGATTCCACCGACCTGATGATTATGATATTCCCGTAGACCCGCTTCCCCTTTTTCATCCCGGTTGCTCTGTCGCTCAAGAGCACAGCAAAAGCCTGGAATGGTTTAAACTGAGCCAGCTCCTCCTCCACTATGTTGTTAGCCTTACGCACTATGTTCACCCTCTGGGGGGTTAACTTCCCCAGAACCCTGGTGCTAAAGCCCGGACCGGGGAAGGGCATGCGGTCGTAAATCTCCGCTGGAAGTCCCAGCTCTTTGGCCACTTCCCTCACTTCATCCTTTCTCAGGTCCTTCAAGGGCTCGATGACTACCGGAGGCAAGCCGAACCTCTTGGGCTTTATGCCCATTTGCTCCAGAACATTGTGCTGGGTTTTGACTCCTCGCTTGGTTTCCTCAATGTCGGTGAGAATGGTCCCCTGCAGCAAGAACTTAGCCTTGTAGCGGCGTGCTAACTTGCCGAGCATGCGATAGAATGTGCGGCGGAATTTCCTCCGTTTGACCTCGGGGTCGGTGGCGGTCACATTGAAGAACTCGCGGCGGGCAATCACAATCCGCACCTTGATCCCCAGCTTCTTGAAGATGTCCTTCACCCGGCGTGCTTCGCCCGCACGCATCAGGCCGTCGTCAATAAAGACCGGTATCAACCGCTTCCCGAGAGCCTGGTGAGCTAATACGGTGGTAGTGGAGCTATCCACCCCTCCCGAAAGAGCGACCAGAGCCTTTTTATCGCCCACTGTCTCCTTTATCTCTTTTACCTTCTCTTGGATAAATTTCTTAGTCTCCATACTAAGTCACCTCCTTTTTTCTCGCTCTTAATAATACATTAAAGCGTCAATGCGCCTCGTACCAGTTCTTGCCAGTGCTAATGGCAACCTTAATGGGCACACTTAATCGATACACTCCCTCCATTTCTTTTTTTATATATTTTTTAACCTCCTCCATCTCCATTTCAGGGACCTCAAATACCAGCTCATCGTGCACCTGCAGAAGCATCCTGGTCTGCCAGCCACGCCGCTTCATCTCCCTGGAGATGCGGATCATAGCCACTTTGATCAAGTCGGCAGCGCTCCCCTGTATGGGGGTATTTATGGCGATGTTCTCCGCTGCCGCCCGCACCCCCTGGTTGGTGGAGTGGAGCTCGGGAAGGAGTCGGCGTCGGTTCAGCAAGGTGGTCACATACCCCAAACGATTCGCATCAGCCAGACTGTT
>JAOUOQ010000086.1 GCA_029880275.1 Candidatus Aminicenantota bacterium
TATCTCTGATTTACTTTAAAAAAATCAATTACACCACTCCCTTACAGACTGCCGTAATTTTTCTCTCCTTCGCAATATTTATGGACTTTTTTGTTGTTGCCCTTCTTATTGAGAAAAGCTTTGACATGTTCGCCAGTATATTAGGAACCTGGATTCCCTTTGCACTAATTTTTCTCTCAACTTATTTAGTTGGATTATATGTGAAGAAAACTTCCCGAGCTTGAGATCTCCACTCACTTCATTGTCTCGCTGCGTTAGACTTTATTTGACAGGTGCTCATCCATGCAGGATTCCTCTTTAACAACTCGTCTGTAAAATCTCCCCCTGAGCTCTCAAAATTCCCTTCCCTTTTTGTCCAAAAAGAGATATATTTGTAGTAAGCTCTTTTAAAATCTGGTGGCTGGCTGTGCTAAGTGGGGAGCTAGCGGTGCCCTGTAACCTGTAACCCGCTATAACAGGACTGAATCCCTTTCCGAGGAGCCCAAATGGGAGGTTAGTTGTCAGCGGTTTGGCTTTAAGGGCTTGGGCCCTGTGCAATATAAATCTGTGAACCCCGTCAGATCCGGGAGGAAGCAGCGGTAAGCAGAACCTTATATGTGCCGCAGGTCAACCTGAGCCTTGTCGGCTGTTGATAAACACTCACCATTTACTTCGAAGAAAGGTGCACAGCCAGCTTGAAAGCAAAACCGAAAAAATGAAACAGTGTTTTGGGGGTAAACATTCCCCCTTTATTACTAATAATTAAGGTAAATCTCAATGTCTTATTTAGTCTTTGCCCGAAAGCTTCGTCCCCAGAGCTTTGAGGAGATAATCGGTCAGGAGCCCATTGTCCGCACCCTGCAGAACGCCATCTCCCAGAACCGACTCGCCCACGCCTACCTCTTCTCGGGAATCCGCGGGGTGGGAAAGACCACCACCGCCCGCATCCTGGCCAAGGCACTCAACTGCCAGGAGGGTCCCACCCCTCAGCCCTGCAACCAGTGCGACTCCTGTCGGGAAATTTCTGCCGGCTCCTCGGTCGATGTCTACGAGATCGACGCCGCCTCCAACCGGGGAATTGACGAGGCGCGGGAACTCAGGGAGAATGTGAGATATGCCCCCGCCCGCGGGAAATATAAGGTCTACATCATAGACGAAGCCCATATGCTCACCACCCCAGCGTTCAATGCCCTGCTGAAAACCCTGGAAGAGCCACCGCCCCATGTGGTCTTCGTCCTTTGCACCACCGACTACCATAAAATCCCCCCCACCATCATCTCCCGCTGTCAGCACTTCGATTTTCGCCGCATCCCTCATAAGCAAATTGTGGAAAACCTCAAAGCTATCGCCAAAATGGAAGGCATAGAGGCAAGCGACCCCAGCCTCCACCTTATCGCCCTCTCCTCCGAGGGAAGCCTGCGCGATGCCCAGAGCACCCTGGACCAGCTCATATCCTTCAGCGGCAAGAAAGTCCCCCACAGCGAAGTGGTCAGCCTGATAGGCATCATTGACCGCGAACTCCTCCTCGACATCTCCGCCGCCATCATTGAAAAGAACCCCGCCCGCATTCTGCAGCTGGTCGACAAGCTCATCGACTACGGCTACGACCCCTACCAGTTCCTCTACGAGCTCATCACCCACTTCCGCCACATGCTGGTCATTAAAATCTCACCCACCCCGCAGGAGCTGGTCAACCTCCCCGAAGAAGAGTTTCGCAGCATCTCCCAGCAAGCCTCTAAGCTGACCGAGCAAGAGCTCATCAGATTCCTCAATATCCTCACCCAGGCCGAACCTCTGCTCAAGTTCTCGCCTCAGCCGAGGTTTCTGCTGGAGGCCACCTTGGTCAAGCTCGTCCACCTGGCAAAGCTGACCCCCATTGAGGAGGTCATCACCCACCTGGAAGAATTAACCGAACGAAGAACACCCTCTACCTACCCGGTCCCGCCGGAAGAAGTGAGAGAAGAAGCTCCTCCTCTGTCGTTTGCAAAGGAAGAAAAGACGAAGGAGGAGCCAGCCACTCCCCCACCTGCTCCCGCACCGATAGCCGAGGAACAAGCACCAGCACCCCCCGCCCCGGAGCCCGCTCCCGAAGCGCCGCCACCACCCGGCAAGGAGAAAAACAAGAATATTGAGGAGTTCCTCCGCCGCCTGAAAAAGGAGAAAACCTCCCTGGCCATATTTATCACCGACTATGCCAATCTCGTGGAGATAAAGGACCAGAAGCTAATCCTTGGTTTCCTGAAAAAGCACAGCACATTTAAAGAGCTGATAGAGAGCAAGGAGAGCCTCGCCATTATAGAAAAGGTCTGCCGGGAGGTTCTGGGTGATAAGAGCAGGGTGGCGGTGGTCTTTCATTCGCCGCCCGAGTCAGAGCTGTTGGAAGCTGGCGGTAAGCCACCCGAGCAAACCAAAAAGGAGTTCCTCCTCAACCAGGCTCTCAAGGAGCCCCGGATTCAGTCCTTCATCGACACTTTCCGGGGAGAGGTGATAGACATAAAGGAACTCAAATGATGCGTCCTTAAGAGGCTAATTCTGCGGGAGTATTCCATGAAAGACTTTGGCAAGTTTCTCAAGCGAGCCCAGGAATTACAGAAGCAGATTCAGGAGAAAATGGAATCCATGGAGGTGGAGTCATCCTCCGGCGGTGGGATGGTGACCGTGAGGATGAATGGCAAAAAAGAGCTGCTGAGCATTGAAATCGACCCCGAGGTGGTCACCGATGCCGACCGGGAGATGCTCCAGGACCTCATTCTCGCTGCGGTAAACGACGCCTCCCGTAAGGTTGACGAAGCCCTGGCAGAGGAGCTGGGCGGCCTGACCGGTGGACTAAAAATACCGGGTCTGTTTTAGCGCCTGTCGGTACAAGCATAAAAACGAGGGAGAGCAGTTGAGCTCTCCCATCAAATGCCCATGATTTTTAGCAGAGGAAGAGACACATGGCAAGGATAGCCGAACCCCTCACCCGGCTAGTCAACGAACTCCTCAAGCTCCCCGGCATCGGCGAGCGCAGCGCCTATCGGCTCGCTTTCCATCTGCTGCAGGCACCTAAAGGGGAAACCGACAGCCTGGTGAGGGCGATAACCGACCTCAAGGAGAAGACCCTCTTTTGCTCCATCTGCCACAACCTCACCGACCGCGACCCCTGCACCTTCTGCACCGACCCCTCCCGCGACCGCGAGCACATCTGCGTCGTGGAGCACCCCGCCAATGTCATCACCATCGAGCGCAGCGGTGCCTACAAGGGTCTCTACCATGTCCTCCACGGAGCCATATCCCCCATCCACGGGATAGGACCCGACCGGCTGAAAATCGGCTCCCTCTTGCAAAGACTGAAAGAGGGCGGCGTGAAGGAGATTATCCTGGCTACCAATCCCGATGTTGAGGGCGAGATGACCGCTAACCACCTGGCAAAGCTGCTCAAGGACTTAGATGTCAGGGTCACCCGCATCGCGCTGGGACTCCCCGTGGGCAGCGACCTGGAGTTCGCCGACGATGTCACCCTCTCCAAAGCTCTCGAAGGACGAAGAGAGCTGTAAACTACTTAAAGAAAGAATATTCAATTGATCTATTAAAGCAGTATTTTGGGAAATCAGATGGCTATTATCAATACTATTTATACCACTCCTCTATTCTGAATTTACAAAAAAATTACACTAACTAAAGGTTGTTTATTTAAGAAAGGAAGCTATGATTTTTTCTTCAAAATTTTAGAGTAACAAAAAATGACCAAGGCCGTAGCGAATCCCCAACCGATGATTAGAAAAATCCAGCCACTAATTCTCATCTCTTTTTATTCCAAGCTACTCTTACCAAAAACGCAATGCCCAAAATAACCCCTATGATGGACAATCGAGCAACCCACTGGAAGGGAGCATGTCTTGCGTCCACTCCTCGCATTAAAATTGCTGAGGTTTCACTGCTTAAATCCTGCCCCAGCCACCCGCAAAATAACACTATGAGATAGATAGGAACGATGTATTTTAATATGTAATAGAAAATTCTCGGAATCTTTATATCAGCACCCCTATTCATTTCTTCCCAGCCGGCATCCATCCCGAACTTCATGTATCCTAATAACTTATTCTTAACTCCTGAGCTTAAAACTTTGGCTTTAGAAAATGTATAGATGAATACGAGGCTTTCAAATAAAGCTAAAATCGCCAAAAAAACCGTTCCAATCCAGAAATCATATTGATCCATATATCCGTGCTTTAGAAAAAAAACAATGGGCAAGCCAAATATGAAAAGGGTTAAACCAACTATTTTCGCAGCATGCTTCCTGGTAATACCAAGGTTTTCCTTAAGCAGGGCCATTAATGGAGATGTCAAGGCTACCGATGAAGTAATTCCAGCAAAGAAGAGCAGAATGAACCACATGGTTCCAAAGATAAAACCGAGAGGAAGCTTTTGAAAAATTATGGGCATGGCAACAAATCCCAAATCAAAGGAACCTTGCCTGGCAATCATTTGAGTGGTTGCCAGTCCAAAAAAAGCCACTGCTATGGGGATTGCTATGGAACCACCCAACACCACCTCAACGAACTCATTGGTTGCAGATGTAGACAAACCGGTGAGAATACAATCGTCATCCTTCCTTAAGTAAGAAGCGTAAGTTTGAATGGTGCCGGTTCCAATGGATAAGGTAAAAAAGATCTGTCCTGCTGCTGCAAGCCAGACAGAAAAGTCTGTCAGTCTGGAGAAGTTTGGATTCCATATGTAGGCTAATCCATTCATCACACTCCGGTCAGGGTACCTGGGATCTGGGGTTCCAAGAGCTAAGATCTTGATGACTAATATGATTCCAAATATGCATAGTAAGGGCATGGCCACTTTTGCCAGTTTTTCTATACCACGAGAAATGCCTCTTCCTATGACAACCACATTTAAAAGGAGGGTGATAATCCAAAAGAATATGGCGATAAAAATTGTGGGAAAAAATTCGCCTCCTCGGTTAACACCTTGAAAATTCTGCAAAAAGGTATTCATTTTTCCCATTTCGCTGATTCCAAAATATTTTCTTGTCAGAGAGAAAAAAGCATAGGCCAGAGTCCAGGATTCTATGTAAATATAATAAATAGCAAAGAGCAGGGGGATTGAAATACCAATTGACCCTATATACTTTGCCGATTTATTTCTCCACATTACATCAAACTGTCCTGCAGTGGTTGACCTTCCGTATTGGCCTCCGTATCTTCCCATTGTCCATTCCAGCCACATTAAAGGGATACCCATCAAAATAAAGGCACAAAAGTAGGGGACCATGAAGGCACCCCCGCCATTTAATGCAGCCTGCCGAGGAAATCGGAGAAAATTCCCCAAGCCGACTGCATTCCCAGCCATCGCCAGAACTAAACCAATCCGTGTCTCCCACCTTTCTCTTTCTGCCATAAGAATCACTTCTTGTCGGTTATTACCAACCGAAAAGGTGCATGAGATTCAAGCACTTTAGGGTCAAAATATTATAGCCTCCAATCCCTCCAGAAAAGCCCAGTATAGTGCCTGAGCCTCTTTTTTATCCCTTAGTACAATGTCAATGGCAGTAAACGACCTCTTCTTTAAAGAGAACCATACTGTTTGAAGAGGAGAAATGGTATACCATTTATAGATGTGGCTGAGGGTATAAAGCTGCGAGATTAAACCTCCTGGCTTCGGTCTTATGTATATTAAGACACCTCCCTCCATATAAAGAGAGTAACTTGTGGGCATGTAAATTGATTCTAATGCTTGTAACTCAAATTCATTCTTTTCATTATAGTTATCAGGTTTTATACTTTCTCTCTTTGCAGTAAAGGGTGTGCTTTTCTTTACTAAAGAAAAGGGGGTTATGGGGACTGGATTCCCCCAGAATCGTATCTTTTCAATCTCCCATTCCCTTAATAAACTCCCCCTCGCCTTCAAGTGTATTTTTTTTTCTTTGATATTAAAAATGAAGTAAATTTTGGGCTTTTGGGCAAGGCTGAGCTCTGCTTCGAAGAGTTGCTTTTCCTCTAAGACAATGGTTTCTTTACTCCATAATGGATTTACGCTAATAAAAAGAACAATAAAGAAATGAATTAATTGGGGGAGCATATTTAAAAAATGAATATTTTTGTCCCTATTGGGGCTGCCCTATAGATGGCTTTTAAGTCCTCGTCTCCGACCCTAATGCACCCATGGGTTACATTTCTTCCCAAAAGCCTGGTGTAGAGCGTTCCATGTATAAAATAACCATCCCCAAAGCCCAAGGCATAGTCTCCTAAAACGCCAACCTCTATCCTTTCCTTTATATTTTTTGGTATCTCTTCTCCCTCTTCAATAAAGGACCAGTCCGGCTTGAGCCATGTAGGGTCTTTGAGCTTCGCCTTAACTTCAAACTCACCCCTCGGGGTGTCAAAGACCCACTTTCTTTTACCACCTGGTTCTTCAAGGACATTCCCGCTCCCGCTTGAGACCAAGGATTGCCATAGAATATTGGACCCCTTTTTGAGATAAAGGGTATTATTAGCAGTATCTATGACTATATAGACCCCCTTTGGTGAAAGTCTCTCAAGCTTTTCTTTGAGAACCTTGTTTCTTTTTTCTATCTCCCCCAACCCTTCTTTCCCTATCATTGTGTCCCTGGATTTAGCCTTCCAATAAGCGCGATGTTGCACGCCAATATAATATCCAATACTTTCTAAGGTTATAAAACCAAGGAATAATCCACCCCATATGATGAAAAATATTACAAGTGATTTCTTTTTAACCATTACTTATAATTCCTTGAGTAAAGTTAAAATTGTATTAGTGCAATCAATAGCACCTACAATGGTAACCGGGGTGCCCACATCAACTATGTTAAAGATTTCGTCCATGTCTTCATTCTCAAGGGAAATACACCCATCAGTCATATAATCCTTGCCCCCGCCATGGATCTCTATTAAATCACCTATACCTACCTTTGGGGGCAGAAATCCTCTCTTTTTGGCGACATAAAACTGTTTCCTGTCCTCTTCATTGGGATAATCTATTAAAAGTGCTTTATGGAAACGGCTCGTAGTCAGCTTTTTTATGATGCCATATCTACCTTCCGGAGTTGCTTTGTCCCCTGCATAGAGCTTATTCGTTAAATCATTACGCCCCAAACCAATCTCGTAAGTTGCCAAGGATTCCCCCTTTTTGTAGATTGTTAAATTGCGGTCAATCTTGCTCACCACAATAACAGCAATGCCCTTACTCCTTGATTCAGAAAGAGTATCTTCTACCCATTTTCTCCATTGTGCTATCTGCGTCTCCTCTGTATACCGATGTAGGATAGAATGCACTATATTTTCAGCACATCTTGCATAAGCATCTGCGCCTTTTATCCTTTCCTCTACGGCATTGTAATCTTCCTTTTGATATAAGAGCTCAGCTTCCATCAGCATTAACTCTGCCCTCATAAGACATCCTTTTGCAAACCGCCCTTCATTTATGTTAAGGGCTATTTTTTTGAGGGTATTAATTTTGTCCCTATAAGTAAGAAGTTGACTTGCAACATTATGAGACCTTATCTCTTTTTGCCTCCGAACCTTTTCTAATATTCTTTCACCATCAGTTAAGATGTTACTGAAGGCGACCCTTACTAACTTATAATCCCTGAACCAGACAAACTTCGCATTCTCATTGATAAGCTTGTCTTTTGCGTCTCTATAATATATTTTGTATCTGCTGTAATCATCAGGAGCATACAAAAAAGCATAAGCCCTCCAGA
>JAOUOQ010000087.1 GCA_029880275.1 Candidatus Aminicenantota bacterium
ATAATTGTCTATTTTTTGGCGCTATAATCAATCAATGGAGAAGGAGAAATGCAATAAAATCAGCGATTATGGGGATTTCTTAAAGACTTACTGGGGAGTAACGGAATCTTTGCTTGATGATTATGCGGTATCAGTTTCTGCGCTTTCAATTTATAGTCTCTTGAAAATCCGTTAATTAATTTCCGACATTCCATTTTTTCAAGAGACTGATTCGGGGGATTAATGCGCACACTCTCATTTAATCTGCTTGATTCAGAAGGGACGGAATATTACAATGGAGGCAACATAACCCTGGCAGGCAGGCGCAGCGAGTAACGGTGAATTATTAAAGGAAGGATATAATGCTTAGAATGTTAGAGGTTGTGGGTACATCTCGCCTGGGCTTTTCAGAGGCGGTGAAGGATGCGATGGAGAGGATTCTTGCGGCTGGCGAAAATATTCATTTTTTCCAGGTGATGGAGCAGCGAGGGGCGGTGCGGGATGGCAAAGTGAGGGAGTTTCAGGTGATACTCAAGGTAGCGGTTGAGTTTCCTAAGAAGTAAGAGAGCTCGAACAGAAAAAATATTAAGTGAGGATGGATACGCTCCCTTCCTGATGGGAAGCTACCTTCAGCGGCTTTGCCCGGGGAGAAGATTATAAGTGATGCCCACCTCATCTGTTCCGCCCTGTTTGACGCTTATCGGTAGTGAGAGTTCTATGGCTTCAAAATAACATAGCTCTTCCTTGAGAATTTCGCAAAAGTAGGTCACTACCTGAATTTTCAAGACGGTATTTCCCGACTTGTTAATTTTAATGGGGATAAAGACATCGGATAGATTCCGGGGGATGGCGAAGGGGGGGATGGTAATCACATCCTCCTTCTCTGAAAGCACCTGGAAATAATTCGGTGCTTCCTCGTTCCATTTATAATTTTCAGGGAGGCGTAAGCGAAAATGAATTCCTTTTGTGTGGGGGGCGATTACTTTTTCGGGCAAAGTGACCCGCTTACCCTGAAATGGCTCCTCTTCTCTGGCAGGCAGGGGCGAGAGCGCGGCGAGATTTTTAAACTGGAAGGTTGAGATTTCGTCTTTTTCGGGATTATATATGCGGATGGCGTGGTTGTTGGTGTCGGTAATGTAAAACCTGCCCGCCAGGTAGGTGATATCATTGGGTTCGTTCAATTGCGCTTTACGGGCTTTTCCATCTTTAAACCCCCTTTTGCCCGTTCCGATGAAGGTTCTCACTTCCTTGTTTTGAGGATTGACTTTTTTTATTTTGTGGTTGTAGGTATCAGCCACATAGAGAACGCCGTGATGATGGAAGACTCCAATAGGATGCTGGAGCCGTGCCTCGGGGTAGAAGCCGTCGATGTCGCCAAATTCAAATAGCCCTACGCCAATAATAGTAGTAATGGTGTTATCTTCAATCTTCCGAATAGCCGACACTTCGCTGTCCGCAATATAGAGCACCTTTCCATCGGTAGTGATACCCGAAGGCTGAGAGAGTGCGGCGGTAGGGAGAGGTCCATCGGTAATGTTTTCATAACCTGAGCCAGCATAGACGGAGGCTTCAAGGGTCTGTAGGTGCATGCGCCAGATTTGATGCGAGCCAGCCATGGCTATGTAGAGATAATCACCGAGAATGATGATGTCCCAGGGCGAGTTCAACTGCACATCGGTCCCCCTTTCGCTCTCTTTCATAAATCGTGCCTGCGCCTCTGTTCCCAGGATGGTGGTGACCCGTTTCGAGGTAAAGTCTGCCTTGCGAATGAGGTGATTTTCCGTATCCGCCACATAGAGGCAGTTCCTCTTCTCATCAAAGGCTAAGCCCTGGGGACGGAAGAAGGTGGCTGTGTTGAAATCCCCATCGCTCCTACCCGGTTCTCCTGAGCCAACGATGTCGATGATTTCTCCGTCGGGATTGGCAACGATGATTCGATTATGATTCGAGTCGGTGAAAAAAAGTCGCTTGCTGGCTGAGTGAGCGGTGATCTTTCCCGGAAAATAGAGCACACTTTGGGGAACGGTATCTTTCAGCAACTGAAATTGGAATCGTTCTCTATTTAAAAGCCCTTTCTCCTGAAATTCCTGGCTCAGGGAACCGATAATGGTGTCGAATCTCTTGAAAATTCTTTCCCCCGAAGTTTGTTCTACCACTTTTCCGGCAGGGTCGATCACTACAAACGATGGCCAGGCATTGATCCCATAGGCTCGCCACAGCACAAACTCATTGTCAATGACCACAGGGTGTTCTATGTCATATCGCAGAATAGCTTGCTGGATGTTCTCTTTTATTCTTTCATTGTGAAATTTGGCAGAATGTACCCCGATGACTATGAGCTGGGGATATTTTTCCTCTAACCTTTTTAAATCCGGGATAACATGCATACAATTAATGCAGCAATAGGTCCAGAAATCTAACAGCACAATTTTTCCTTTAAAGTCTTTGAGAGAATACTTTTGGGCGGTGTTGAGCCATTCTAAATGGGCAGGAAAATCTATAGCCCTGACTGTTTCAGAGTAAAAATTGTTGAGCATTTTATCCTCTTTCTCTGTCAACGGTGATGCGCTGAGGCTTAGCGTGAGCGAAATAAGTATAATGAGCCATAACCACCTACGATTTAAAGCGTTCTCAAGTTTCATGTGTAATGAAATAAAGCTATTAACTGGTATTTAATTGCAGCGATGAGACTATTATTCTCTTATTTATATTATAAGCTATGTTTTAAAAGGTCACAATGTTTTTTGCCGGGGGTATTGTGGATTTGAATTCATTTCTGACTTTCAGGCTATAAGAAACCTATTCCCTCTGTTTCGAATGAACCCCTCTTTTTGCAATTGAATGAGGTTGGGCTTTACCCTTGCATGACGCAACTTCAGCTTTTGCACGAGCTCAGCTTCGGACAAGGCGGATTGCGTGATGAGAGCCTTCAAAATCATGCCCCGAATTTGTCTGTTGGAATCTTGAAAGCGCGCCTGCTTGCGGTAGTGAGCGCTCCTCCGGTTGGGATTCTCGTTCTTGTTTTTTAGCATCGCCCCGTAATCCATGAGAGCGTAATACCATTGACGAGGATGGGAAGCGTCAAGCATCTTTTCGACCACGGGGAGCATTTCGGAATCTTTGATATTAGCCTGATTCTGGAAGAAGAAATGGATAAATACTCTCCTTATGTTGGTTTCAATGAAAACGGTTGGCTTATTAAAGGCGAAGGTGACCACTGCAGAGGAAGTGGTTTTGCCGATTCCGGGAAAGGTCATTAACACTTCAACACGAGAAGGAAGATTACCATGAAATTCAGCTTCTACTCTCTGAGCAATTTTTTTCAGCGCCAGTGCCCGCCGATTGTATCCCAACCCCTGCCAGACTTTTAGCACTTCCTTGAGTGGTGCTTTCGCCAGTGAAGGAAAATCTGGGAAGGCACGGAGAAAAGGTTCATACTTTTCAAGCACTCTGTCTGTTTGAGTCTGCTGGAGCATCATTTCTGAAACCAGAATATGGTACGGATTATCGGTCATCCGCCAGGGGAACTGGCGGGCATGCTGCCGATAGTGTTGATAGATGACTCCCTGAAATGCAGCAATTACATCGGGTGTGAGACAATTTCCACCCATCATACTGGTGAAATGCGCACCGATTTTCTTGTCCAGACACTGTTCCATTTTCAATTGCTCTTCTTTTGATGCCACATTATATTATACCAATTCCAGAGAAGAAATGTACCCGGGAATAAGCTGAGGAAGAAGGGGACTGCTGAGTCCTATTGTTTTTCGCATGCCATGAAGTAGAAGCCTGCCGAGTGTAGGGAGTTTGATGGGACGGGGGCAGTCTCTTCGGTATCTTTCTATTAGTTTTAAAGAACCGACGCGGCGGTGAAAATCAATATGGATGATTATTTTTATATTTAGTGAAAAAACTCATTAATAAATCAACTAAAATGCTTTTTCATGAGTCTAAATAACTGAGATGGTTTTTAGAGGGAGACCTGAGATTCTTAATGATTTATATTTTTCATAAGGAGTTATGTAATGAAAAAGAAACTTGTTTTGGTGGTGCTTTTTCTGTTTCCGTTTGTTTTATTAGCCCAGGACTCCGAACAGACCGAGCAAAAGGTCGTGCAGGCTATCAGGGCTGATGAACCAATTAAAATTGACGGCGTCCTGAATGAACAGGTCTGGCAGGGAGCTGGCTACAGCGAATTTGTGCAATCAGACCCCATTGACGGCGCTCAGCCCACTGAGAAAACCACCGTCTGGGTAGCCTACGATGATAGGTCTCTCTATGTAGCTGCCCGTCTTTATGACTCCCAGCCGGAATCAATCGTCAGCCGCCTGGGACGTCGTGATGACCTGGTTGACTCCGACTGGTTTGAGTTTGCGGTTGACCCCTATTACGATAGGCTGACTGGCTTCCAATTTAGAGTTAATCCAGCCGCTTCCATTATTGACGAAACTCTTTACAATGATAGTTGGAGTGATTCCTCCTGGGATGGGGTGTGGGATTGGGCCGCCCGCGTAGATGAGCAAGGCTGGGCAGTGGAGATTAGAATCCCATATAATCAACTACGCTTTCCAAAAAAAGAGGAATATGTATGGGGGGTAAATTTCCGGAGGACTATTAAGCGTAAAAACGAGAAAGACGGCTTTATCTGGATTCCCAAAGAAGACCGAGGCTATGTCTCCCACTTTGCCAGGCTGGAAGGAATCAAGGGCATAAATCCCGGTCGTCACATTGAGTTCCTCCCCTATGCTGTTGCTCAGGCGGAATATACCCCGGCTGAATCGGGCAATCCTTACGCTACCGGTAAGAACTACTTCGGCAATACCGGAGTCGACCTGAAAGTCGGGCTGAAGAGCAATCTCACCCTGGATGCCGCCATAAACCCCGACTTTGGTCAGGTGGAGGTTGACCCGGCGGTGATCAACCTCACTGCCTACGAAACCTTCTATCAGGAAAGAAGACCATTTTTTATTGAGGGTTCCAGCATTTTCAATTTCGGCTATGGAGGCGCTACCAGCTTCTCTTCAATTAACTGGTGGGAGCCCAATTTTTTCTACAGCCGCCGCATTGGTCGAGCACCACAGGGCTATGTCTCGCAAAGCGGCTATGTGAATTTCCCCGACCGCAGCACCATTTTAGGCGCCGCCAAAATATCGGGAAAAATCGGCAGCGGCTGGAATATTGGGTTCATCAATGCCCTGACCGCCCGGGAATACGCTGAGATTGACTCTGGGGGTGAACGCTTCAGGGAAGAGGTGGAGCCCTTTTCCTATTATGGTGTGCTCCGGGTGCAAAAGGAATTCAACGAAAGTAATCAGGGTTTCGGATTTATCACCACTTCGGTGCTCAGAGATTTAAAGTCTGATAATCTCCAGGACATCCTGAACCAAAATGCCTTCAGCCTGGCTTTTGACGGCTGGACTTTTCTGGATAAGAACAAAACCTGGGTTATTACCGGCTGGATGGGTGGCACTCGTGTTGCCGGAAGTCAAGCTGATATTCTTAGGCTTCAGCAAGCTCCCCAGCACTACTTTCAGCGCCCCGATGCCGCGCATGTTGAGTTGGATGAAGACGCTACCTCCCTGAGCGGCTGGGCAGGGCGGATATATCTCAATAAAGAAAAGGGCAATTTTATTTTCAATGCGGCTGTGGGAGCTATATCTCCGGGGTTTGACACTAATGATGCAGGATTCCACTCCAGAGGGGATGTGGTCAATAGCCATCTCATGTTCGGCTATCAGTCGCTTCATCCAGGCAAGGTGTTTCGGAACTGGAGGATTATACTGGCCCCCTATCGCAACTATGATTTTGGCGGCAATAAATTCGACAATGGATATCTTCTCCTTGCCAGTGCTCAATTCTTGAACTACTGGGGAGTCGAACTGATGACCGGGTACAAGCCTCCGGCCTGGAATAACGATTTAACCAGGGGAGGTCCATTAATGAAAAGTCCGGCGTATAGACATGGCAATCTGAGTATCTACAGCGACAGCCGAAAACCGGTTGTACTCTCAATGAACAGCGAGTATTCGGAAAACACTGCCGGAAGCTTCGGCTGGAGTAACGGAGTCTCTCTCCGCTGGAAGCCCAGGAGTAATATCAGTATCTCATTTGGTCCGAGCTATAGTTTCCGTCGTTCTATTTTTCAATGGATTACCCGGGTCAAAGACCCTCTGATGGTGGATACCTATGGCACCCGTTACATTTTTTCTGACATCGACCAGAGAACCTTTTCCACCAGCATCAGATTAAACTGGACCTTCACTCCTAAGCTGAGCTTTCAGCTTTATACCCAGATTCTGCTCGGTGTCGGGGATTATGAGCGATTCAAAGAACTGGCCAGAGCCAGGAGCTACGACTTCAACATATTTGGCCAGGAACAATCAACCATCAGCTACGCCGATGATATGTATACCGTTGACCCCGACGGATGGGGATCGGCTCCGAGCTTCTCCTTCCATAATCCGGATTTTAACTTAAAATCACTGCGGGGAACCGCGGTTCTGCGGTGGGAGTATCTGCCCGGCTCCACTCTCTATTTCGTTTGGACACAGAACCGAGCTGGCTATGCGAACCCAGGGGATTTCAATTTCAGCCGCGACATAGGCGATGTATTTTCTGCGCCGGGAGATAATATCTTCTTAATAAAAATCTCCTACCGCTGGTTTATGTGATTAAATTGCCAGGATAAGCGTTAGCTTACTCGGATAAACGCATTTTTTCTCCGGTGAACTGCGTTTTATATTATTGAAAAAAAGTAAGGCGAAAAAAGACCACTTACCTCAAGAAAAGTCAGCGTAAGGACAGCTGCTGAATACTCTCGTCAGTTTTAAAAGTACTTTTTAATTTTAGCTCAGGAGCAGCGAATATTAAAATCTGTATTTTGGCTTGGCATGTATGCTCCCTTCCTGCAGCCAATAATAAGAAGCCTCTCCTCTTTGGATTATTTTTTCCCCTTCGTATAACAGCTCATCTTCGATCTCTACTCGTATAAAGTGCCTTCCGGGAGGTATTCTGTTACTACCTCTCATTGCCTGGACGATATAAGCGGTTTGATAATAGTTCTTATCCTCTTCTGTATAAACATATTCAGCATAAGGTTTTACAGAAACTACCTTCACCTCCTCACCATCCAGAACTACCTTCACCTTATTTTCATCAAGAATGGGAGCAAGACCGGAAAAAGGATGAGCTTTAAATTCCTCCTCGGTGATGGATAACTTAGCTTCTGCTATCTCTTGCGCATCAAGTTCACCATCTTTATTGCTATCTATCTGATTTGCTCTGTGCACTGACATGGGTCTGAAGCTGATAAAAACAGTGCGTGCTCCGCCATTATTTGGCCACACATACAGATTATAAACTTCCAGGCTAGCCACATGAAAGTTGAGTTCGGTATCTTCGGAGGCGGTGAAATTCCACGCCCAGGTCTCCAATGTCGTTTTTCCATAGGTTTCATTATTGGCTATAATTGTATTGTAAGTTCTTTGAGGCAGTATCATCTCATAGTACCCATTCTCATCGCAGGTGGCGGCATACACATTCTCAAAGCCATTATCATTGGCAATGAGGTAATCTTGTCGAGGTGAGCCGTCAAAGTTGGTAGACCTACCGTAAATCCTGGC
>JAOUOQ010000088.1 GCA_029880275.1 Candidatus Aminicenantota bacterium
CCGAGATAGAACCCTGGAGAGAATATTGCCTGTCGTTATAGTCAAGTATGCCATCAGTAAGGTCAAATTCATCTATCCGCAGCCAGGTGGGTTTTCCTTTCTTAGCAGCCCCTTTCTGTGGTAGTTGAGGTGAATCAGCTTTATTTTTGGCTTGCTGGGTAACTACAATTTGGGGATGAGATATTCTCAATTGCTGAACATAGAGCTTGCGGAATAATACCATACTCAACGGCAGATTAACAAATAATCGCTGCGCCTCAAAGAGCTGTAAAGGTGAAGCCTCCGGAGTAATGGGCTTGATCTGCACATCATCAAGGGCAACCGATAGCTTTAGGAGGCTGTAATCAAACCGCCCTGCACTTAAAGATATGCTATATTGCTTCTGCACATAGCTATTAGCTTTTTCTAATAGATAGCTCTTGAAGCGTTCGGTATGGAGAATAATGCTACCTATCACTATGACCACTAATACGAACAAAAGAATCCCCAGGGCAATTCGCCGCTTCCGACTGCTTACCACGAAGCTAAGAATTCCTTTGCTCATATTAGACGCTTTAATCAAATTTGAAGTTTACTATAACTTATATATTTTATCAAATTCTTCAGCCGAGTGGCACCTTTTTTAATGCACCTTACTGTTATTCTGACCTTAAGCACTTCAAGAATCGCATCAATAAAAAGGTTAGCTGACTGAGCGAGGACACAGAGAAAGAGAGTATCCATTCTATAGAGGAGAAACGACCCCCACCATTAATAATCAAACGGGAATACCATAGGGACCATCGGCAAGGAATGCGATTGAGGGCTCTCTTCCGAAAATACCTCGAAGCTCCTTGATGGCGTAATCAACAGAGTGCTCCACCAGTTCTGGCAACCCCCCTTTTTTTCCGGGGGCTATCGTCCGGGCGTCCTTACCCGGCAAATAGGCGAACGCTTCTTCGGGGAGCTCTTCACAACAGTAAATTAAATGCTCCTGGGGGATTTTGGTGAATAAACGACACCACATCTGCGGCTGCCACTGCTCTGGCACAAATACCCACGAAGGGTCAAAGATTAACTTCAGAAATCTCTTCGTCCCCTCATTTTTTAACATGCTGACTATCTTTTTGTAATTCTCACTTCCGATCGGGTCGGGCTCGGAAAGGGATGCTGCCAGGATACACATACCTCCTTGCTGGATAATGTAAGAGGCAATGACCGCGGCTTTAGCCGATTGATAATGGTTAACCCCAACGAAACCTCCATGGGTAATTACCAGGTCGTACTTTTTATTCACCGGGATGGTGACATAGCGGTGTAATTTTTCCACTGCTTCCAGGTGAGCCTGCTCCAGTTCGCCGACAAAGACACCGGTGGGCTCATATTTCTTATCCAGAGTAACATTGATTATCATATCGGGAGGCACCATTTTGGCCACTTCCAGCGCTTCCTGATGGCAAGGGTTTCCCTCCAACACCAGGTCCCTCGCCGCGGGGGAGTCCAGGTAAGCAGCGCTATGAAAAGCGGAGATGGTCTCTTCCCCTGACAGTCCGGGGCAGATAGACTTGCGTCCTCCGGAGACCCCGGTCATACAATGGCTCTCCACCAGGCCAGTTAGTATCTTGATGTCACTTTCCACATAGTGGCGGTTAATAAGAGCCCTCGTCCCCCGGGAGGTGATCCCTACAAAAACAAGCTCTTCAGCATCTCGGCAGTTGTGGTTGAGGACGGCTATTCCCATTTGGAATATGCGCGGGTCAATCATCGCTCTGAGTTCTTCCTCCCTCATAGGTCGGTGGGTGCCGCTGGCCACAAGGAGGAAGAGCTGATGTGGTGATAAGCCTCCCTGTATGAGTGCTTCTACCACGGGCAGCAGTATCCCATTTTCCCCTGAGTAGGGCACCGGGCGGGTATTGTCTGATACCACAAGAACCACTCGCGCCCGGGGATTGCTTTGCAGCTTTTTCCGCACGATGGCTTCCAGCGGTGGACATCCGCTGGGAGCCTGCAGCTTTCGGCGCATTGTTCCTGCTACATCTCTTAGAACTCTGACTTCTCCCATTGATAAAACTTCGGCATCCGCGGGGATGTTAATGGGAACCTTGAGTCTGCCGAAATCAAGAAGCCCCTTTTTCAATTTTACCTCTGTACATTTTTAATCAAGCTAAAGCCGCCAGTTATGGCTGCCTCGAGAATGGACCCCATATATTCATCGACCATCCCTGTCTCTAATGGAACCGGCATGTTCTTGAGCTTCATTTCAAGCTGGGGATTTTTTGCGGCTTGAAGAGCCCTTTCTATGTGGGCATTACTGAAGCCCTTGATCTCACTCAGTTTGGTAGGAAATCCAACCCGCTTTGCCAGCCTGACCATCCCCTCGGCCATGGCAAGTGCCAGCTCCTTTCCTTCAAGTTCTGCTACCTTCTCCTCTACCAGGCCATACTTCGCATAGATGCTGCTAAGTATCTTGAGCTGCTGTTGAATGGCGGGACCAAAGAACACGGTATAATAGGGGTTCATAATGGCACATGCCCGACCATGACTTAATACATCGACCAATGAAAAGCTGTTGAGATGGGCGCCGCTGGTGCCGCCAATCATGATGGCATATCCCCCAAGGTCGGTCCCCAATCCCAGGGTTTCTCGAGCTTCTATATCTTCTCCATCGGCAACAGCTTTCTCCACCGAAGCGATTATCAGTTCCATACCCACCTCAGCTATCTGGCGAGTCTTCTTAAAGGTCTCCGGTCGGGCACCATAGAATACCTCTAAGCAATGAGCGATGCCATCGAAGGCTCCGTCCAGGGTCAACCCGGTGGGCATGGTTGAGGTGAGCCGATAGTCGAAGAGAGCTTTGGGGGGGACGATGGCTTCATCAACAATCAACTTCTTCTGAGCGGCTTTCATATCGGTGATATTAGAATATTTAGTCAGATGAGCTGCCGAGCCAGAGGCTGTCTGTACCGCAATAACAGGGATGAGCTTCTTCTCTGCGGTGCGGAGTCTCTCGGTTACCTTTCCTGTGCCGAAGTAGTCTTCCACATCTCCGCCGAGAACTGCAAGCACTACGGCTGCCTTGGCGGCATCTATGCCAGAGCCACCGGCAACAACCACCACACTGTCGGGCTTGACTCTGGATATCTCCTCAGCCAGCCTGGCTACATCCTCTCGGGGGGCGTTTGGTCTGGCGCTGCGAACAGGACCAATTACCTCTAATTTCTCCTGACTCAGGCAAGTGGTGATGCGCCCTAAATCATCCTTGCTCCTATCCCCCAGATTGGTAATCAGGAGACACTTTTCACCAAAAGGGGATACCAGTCCACCAATCCTCTGTAAACAATCAACCCCAAAAATGTAGCTGTCACCTTTGAACTCCTTCAATAGCTGCCTCGCTCTTTCTTTGAGTTCTTTCATCTATAAATACTCCTTATTAAATTATACAGGCAAAGCTCTATCCGACTATCTCTCTGGGAGTTGCCAGCAGAAGAAGCAGCTCAATCAACGGCTGCTTAAACCCAGCAGGTATCCCTCCACAATTATCTGGTCAAACGAGGATGCCCCATTTTTGACATTTGCTTATCCCAATTTTATATTTTACACATAAAATTATACGCTAAGTGTCAACTTTATCTCCCTTTTCATTAGCACATGCAATTTTCAAGGATTTGGCTATCAGTTGACTTTAGTTTTTTCCTGTGCTATAAGTTTTTAGAGGAGAATTGGAGAAAAATAAAAAATAATTGTTGCCTCACACAACAAGAATAGAGCTGATATAGCTTTTTGAGGCCACCTACAAGAGAACAATTATGATGATTGACTATACAAAAATCATGCAGTGGGTTTTACCTCCCGCCTTAATTTTAGGTGGATTTCTCATTGGGCTACTCTTTGAAAAAATCATCGTTGCCAAACTCAAATCAATAGCCCTGAGAACAAAATGGAAAGGGGACGAGATTGTCATCTCAGCCATCCGCGGCATGACCATCGTTTGGTTTACTATTGCCGGCACCTACGGGGCAATCCTTAGCCTCCAGTTGAGTCCAACCTATATGAATCTTATACAAAAGATTCTGCTGGTCATGGTTATATTTTCAGCAACGCTTGTGTTAGCAAGGATTGCGGCTGGTTTTATTGATACCTACGCCAATAGACTTAGAGGCGTGGTAGCTTCAACATCAATATTCGCCAATCTCACCAAGCTGGTGGTGTTTCTTGTCGGCATATTAATTATTCTTCAGTCTCTGGGCATTTCTATTTCGCCCGTCCTGGCTACTCTGGGAGTTGGCGGGCTGGCTGTTGCCCTGGCTTTTCAGGATACCCTTTCCAACCTATTTTCTGGGCTGCACATCGTGGCCTCAAAGCAGGTTCAACCGGGTGATTATGTGAAACTTGAGAGCGGCGAGGAGGGTTATGTCACCGATATAACCTGGAGAAATACCACCATCAGGGCAATCCCCAATAATATGATCATCGTTCCCAATTCCAAGCTGGCTTCCATCATAGTTACCAACTACTATCAGCCTGAAAAGATGATGTCGGTGCTTATTCAGGTCGGGGTGAGTTACGACAGCGACCTTGCCCAAGTTGAGAAGGTAACCATTGAAGTAGCTAAAGATGTTCTCAGGGATGTTAAAGGAGGTGTTCCTGAATTTGAGCCGTTTATTCGCTACCACACCTTTGACGATTTCAGCATTAACTTTACCGTGATACTGCGTGCCAGAGAGTTTGTTGACCAATACCTTATCAAGCATGAATTCATAAAAAGGCTGCATGAGCGCTATAATAAAGAAGGCATTGAGATTCCCTTCCCCATCAGAACGGTTTATATGCAGGGTGAAAACGAATAAATACTATGACAAGTCACAGGCGCTCAATACAGCTGCTTTGGAGATGAATTTACAGAAAATTCTTGACACAACTATTAAAAAGTTAATAACATTTGTGTAGCGTCATAAAAACAAGAGAAAGGAGGGGAAAAATGGCGGAAAGAACCAACCATGAAAGAGGCAAGGGAATATTTTATTACTTTGCGATGGTAGCTCTTGCATTAATAGTGTGCCTCACCGTGAATGCTAATAATGCTGTACAGGCACAAGAGAAGGCCTCACAAGGACCTTCCCCCAAGGAATTAGCCGCGACCCAATGGACATTGAAATACCGCTTCGGGAAAGACCTAAAGGTGGGAGACTGGGTTACGTACCAGATAACACAAGAGGGCGTGAAAACCGGAGAGCTGGAATTGAAGGTGACCGAGCAAGAAAATGGAGGGGTGTGGATTGTAGAAAAATTTGGAGGTGGCAACGAGTTG
Source organism: Candidatus Aminicenantota bacterium (assembly GCA_029880275.1). Taxonomy (GTDB): domain Bacteria; phylum Acidobacteriota; class B3-B38; order Guanabaribacteriales; family B3-B38; genus Guanabaribacterium. Next base: position 5,288 of record JAOUOQ010000088.1, read on the forward strand.
CACTTTCTTGTTGATTTGAAGGAAATGAGGCTATTAAAAGCTTTCCAGGCTGCTGGAACAGGTATGAGGCAAGCTCCGCCTTTGTTGGATGAGAAACAGGTCGCTGAAATAATTCAGCAGATGAAAAAAGAGGAAGCAGAAAAGAGAGCAGTGATTCTTGAATGGAGGAAGGGAACGAATACAGAGAAAGTAGATGTTCCAGCCGGCTCCTTTACCTGCACCTACTTAGAGCCTGAATATAGTGAGGAGGTTACCAAACAAATGTCCCCCGCGCAAATTGCGGAGCTTAAGAGTAAGTCGAGGTTGTACTTCAGTGAGGATGTACCAAGGCTACTTCCTTTTCAAATCGCTATGGGCTGGTGGTATTACATTGAGGCTTCCGAGGAAGTGAAAGGCGGCTTGGTTGAGTGCAAACATATGATGGGTGTGGAGCTAACTGCTTATAGTGGGCAAAAGAAGTAGAGCAAAGGACCATCAAATAAAATGGTCGCCTGCCACGGGATTTGGGGGCAAAGTAGAACACCGCTTTCCCCCAAACCCTTACTCTTCGTTAGGGCTCAGCAAAGCCCAAAATAAAAATAGCGAGAAGACAAAATAATTCTACTAAAAAGCAGCATAATTAATCATTTCACGCCTTAATTTGTGCATACTTACAATAATACTTACTCTCTGTTGACTTCGAACTTTTCTCTATGCTATAAGCTTTAAACAGGGAAGATGATAAAATTCAGCATAGCAGGAAAGATTGGGTTAAAGTCAAAAAAGGAAACTCCTATAATTAGATGGTTTAGAAAAGTAACCTGGGAAACTGCAGGAATTGATAATTGATTAACGGGTGATAAATTAAAAGTTAATGATAAGTAATTTTAAAAAGATTCAGGAGGAGTAAGGATGTGGAAACCTGCTTTATTATGGTGTGTTTATCCAATAATAGTTCTTTTTAGTCTTGCTTCTGTGAAGTTAATAAGGGAGATTACCAATGAAGAAAAACAGGAGTTGATTCAATATCTCACAACTCATTGGAAGACCCCGGAAGGCTATGTTGTGGAGAAATTTTCGGACCATGACCTTGTATTCATTGGTGAATATCATCGCATAAAGCACGATGTGGAGTTGATTCAGAATCTCATTCCCCGTTTGTACGAAATTGGAGTCCGCAACCTGGGAATTGAAATGGGCTGCTACGAATATCAAGACAAAGTCGATTCGCTCATCACCGCAGAGAAGTACGACGAGCAGCTGGCTCGGTGGTTGATGTTCAAATGGTCTGTCACCTGGGGTTACCAAGAGTATATGGATATATACCGAAAAGCATGGGAAGTGAATAAATCCCTCCCCAAGGATGCGCCAAGATTCAGAGTGGTCAACCTGGATTACAGGCCGAATTGGAATCTGGCAGAGGAGGAAATGACTCCCGAACTATGGCAAAAAGTACGGCATAAGGGTACCACTGACGAGCACATGGCGCAAGTGATAATGACAGAATTTGTTGATAAGGGTCAAAAGGCTTTAATCTTTTCAGGGTCGCACCATGCTTTCACTCATTACTATCAGCCTATTTACGATTATGAGACCAAGGAATTCAAAGGATTTAGCAAACAACGGGCTGGAAACATTATCTACAGCAAAATTCCTGACAGGGTTATCTATATAGAGCTGCATGCTCCATGGTGGGCAAAGGAAAACCTTGACGATGAGAACTATCCTGTCGGTGGGGTAATTGATGAGATAATGAAAGAATTTAAGAACAAAAGAGTTGGTTTCGATGTCAAAGGGACACCATTTGGCAAACTGCGGGATGATGATACATATTACTCCATCGGATACGAAGAGTTTACCTTAAGCACCATTTGCGATGGTTATATTTTCCAAAAACAATTGAGCGACTATGAAGGGTGCGCCGTGGACACAGATTTCATTACAGAAGAGAATTTTCAGGAAGCAATCGAGTACCTGCCAAATGTGAGGGCGAGAAAATTTTTCACCAAACCCGAAGAACTTATCAATGAAATAGTAAAAGATGCACAAATACAAAGGAGGTTTCAGCTCCATATGAAATGAGTTTTTTTGAACTTCCTAAAACCCAAAAGCGTATTATTATGAGAAAACAATGATTCAATCTAAAAAAGAAAGAGGAAAAAATTCAGCCTAAAGGGGGAAAATTGAATTTAGACCAAAAAAGGGAATTCCCATTATTCTTAGATAGCTTAGAAAATTAACCTGGAAAACAAACGATAAGGAGGATTTATCATGAGAAAAAGGTTTATCAAAATTGTTTCCTTTTTGTTTGTGATGTCGCTTTTTATTTACC
>JAOUOQ010000089.1 GCA_029880275.1 Candidatus Aminicenantota bacterium
TCAGTTCAAAAGGCATTGGAGTTATTCCCTCAAGCGGAGGAACTGCTCCAGCAGAGAGAAGCCACTCTTCAGCACAATCCTTCCTGAGTTCTTATGGCCCTGTTTTTTCCACCTTCTTATACGAGAGTGGCCGCGGTGCTTCTTAATAAAAGAGTTTTTGATCCTTCCCAATCTATTAATCTAAACCTTAAATTGGAGTGAGACAGATTGCCAGCAAAGGGCTGAAGTTCGGTAGGTTCTGTACTAAAGTTGAAGAATAAAGATAAATTTCTTTCAGGAAAGTATTCTATGAAATTATCACCTTTACATTCCTGGGAGGTTTCCCCCAGGGAGGCGGTTGACATTCAGCGCCGCCTGAAGGAGTTGGTCTCCCTTGAGGAGCTGAAGGGGGAGGTCCATATAATTGGTGGAGTCGATGTCTCCTACAGCAAAAGCTCTCAGCTCCTCTATGCGGTGGTAGTGCTCCTCTCCTTCCCCGACCTTCATCTTATAGAAAAGTCCTGGAGTGTATCTAAGCCCTCATTCCCCTATATACCGGGTCTCCTTTCTTTTCGTGAGATCCCCCCTTTATTGACTGCCTTTGAAAAGTTGAGCCATAGGCCCGATGTGGTGGTGTGCGACGGACAGGGGATTGCTCACCCCCGGGGGATGGGGCTTGCTTCCCACCTGGGTCTCTTCCTATCACTTCCTACCATAGGATGTGCCAAGAGCAGGCTCTATGGGGAGTATCAGCCGGTGGACAACCGGGCAGGGTCCTTCTCCTGGATGAAAGCAGGGGATAAGATAATAGGGGCGGTGGTGCGCACCAGGCAAGGGGTTCGCCCGGTATTCGTCTCGCCCGGGCATAAGATAGATATTAAGGGTTCCATCTCCCTTGTGCTGCAAACCTGCCGGGGCTTCCGACTCCCCGAGCCGACCCGTCAGGCTCATCTGCTTAGCAATAGACTCAGATGCTTGTCCCCGAAAGGTAGCTGATAATTTAGTAAAACAGAGGATATTAGCTGTTCAGCAGCTCTTATCTCGAGCCTCGCACAAATGCTTTGGCTGTGTTCTTTTTAACTCCTTAATAGAGTTGACCTTAAAAGCTCAGTGTATTATAATGTGTTTTCGTAATAAATGTATTAAATCATGGGGCTCACCAGCCGGGCTGGGGGATAAGTCCTCGGAGGTAAATCAAAACTACCCATGCATTTGATATATAGTTTACTTTATACTTTAGTCTTCTTGGTGCTCATACCTTATTTTCTTGTGCGGGAGCTCATCTACCCCCGCTACTGGAAAAGCCTTTTTCAGAGGTTTGGGTCTCTACCCCAGGAGGTGAACCCCCATAGAGATAAGGCCATCTGGGTGCATGCGGTATCGGTGGGTGAGGTGCTGGCGGCAAAGTCCCTCATCGGTGCGCTGCAAAAGGGTTACCCCGATTATCCCCTCGTTATTTCTACCACGACCATTGCCGGCAACAAGATTGCCCGGCAGAACTTTCCTGATGTTCATGCGGCGGTCTATTTCCCCTTTGACTGGAGCTTTTCTATACAACGGACCCTCAGACGCCTTAACCCGGTATTACTCGTTATTCTGGAAACAGAGCTGTGGCCAAATGCGTTGCGCCAGTGCAAGAGGCGGGGGATACCGGTGGTTCTGGTAAACGGTAGACTTTCTCCTCGCTCCTACGGTCGGTATCTTAGAATCCGATTGCTTTTTCGCCGGGTATTGAGGGATGTGGATTTTTATTGTATGCAGAGTGAGGAAGATGCGCGGCGAATTATCTCCGTAGGAGCCAGGCAAGATAAAGTTGCGGTTACCGGAAATCTCAAATATGATACTGATGAGCCCCCAGCCTCCGCTAAGATTGCCAAGCTCCTTAGCCGGCTGCTGGGGGTCAAGCCGGAAACCCCGGTGATAGTTGCCGGGAGCACCGAAAAGGGTGAAGAGGAGTTTGTGCTGACCAGCTTCAGAGAGGTAAAAAAGAGATATCCACAGGCTAAAATGATATTGGCTCCTCGCCGCCCCACAAGGTTTGACGAGGTGGAGAAACTTCTGAGAAGCTCCTCTTTTAGCTACCGTCGCCGCAGCAGGACCGGGGAGGAGGGAGAGGAAGAGCCTGAGCTCCTTTTGCTGGATACCATCGGGGAGTTAAGCTCGGCTTACGCCCTGGGGAGGATAAACTTCGTGGGGGGGAGCCTGGTCCCTGTGGGAGGGCACAATATCCTGGAGCCAGCATCCCGCGGTAAGCCGGTCGTCTTTGGCAGATATATGGATAACTTCAAAGCCATCTCCCAGCTCTTTCTCAAGGAGGAGGGAGGAATAATGGTAAACAATCAGCAGGAGCTTACCCAGGCCTTTCTCCAGCTTCTTGAGGATGAGGGGCTTTGCACCCGTATGGGGGAGAAGGCGCAGGGGATTGTCAGGGCAAATAAGGGAGCCACCGACAGGAGCTTAGCCATTATCCAGAAGCTATTTCCCCCTTCCACAAAAGGAGAGCGACCTGAAGCAGTGAGCTGATGAAAAATATCACCAGTATAAGAAAGGAGAAGGGAGCGACAGCCGATAAGACTCCTTCCCCTTTTATTTTGCTTATGCTTCCTTTGATTAAGCTCTATCAGTGGCTGCTTGAATGGCGTAACTGGATGTGGAACCGCGGGCTATTTACCCCCAGGAGGCTTTCGGGAAAGGTGATAAGCATTGGAAACCTCACCGTGGGAGGGACGGGTAAGACCCCTCTCACTCTTTATATAGCCAGATTTCTTCACCAGCAGGGTTTTCGGGTCGCAGTACTCTCGCGGGGTTATAAAAGGGAGAGGAAGCGAGATTTAACCGTAGTATCCGATGGGGAGAAAATTCTCTCCTCGCCGCAATACGCCGGGGACGAGCCATATCTGATAGCCAGGAACCTGCCGGCAGTGGCAGTGGTTGTTCATTCCGACCGCTACCGCGCGGGGCAATGGGCAGAGGAAAGGCTGATGACTGAAATGCACCTGCTGGACGACGGCTTTCAGCATCGGAGGCTGTGGCGAGATGTGGATCTCCTTCTGCTGGACGGAAACGAAAGCCAGCCGGAGCTCTACCTCTTCCCCCGGGGGCGTCTGCGGGAGCCACTCAAGGGGATAAAGAGAGCCGACATCATTGTAATCACTCAATATGCTCCAGGGGGGAGCCCCTCGCTTATGCTGGAGGCGGTAAAGAGATATAATCCCACGGCACCTCTATTCTACAGCCAGCGCCGGCTGGAGGGTTTATTCTGGGTGAAAGGAGACCGCGAGGTCAAGGAGACCCCTTTGCGCAGCGGGAAGGTAGTCTCCCTTTGTGCAATAGCTCAGCCCCTCTACTTTGAGGAGGACTTACGCCAGCTCCAGTTGGAAGTTGTTTACCACTTCAGATTCAGAGACCACCACTGGTATAATCAAAAGGAGGTAAACGCCGTAATATCCACTGCCCGCCGGCTTAAAGGGGAGGCAGTGGTCACCACCGAAAAGGATGCCCTTCGGCTGTCCCACCTGGAGCTCGGTAACCTCCCCTTTTTTTATCTGAAGATAGGGGTAGAGTTTATGGAGGAGGAAGAATTCCGGCAGACCTTGATGAGGAAGCTGAAGCTGAATCCGGAGGGGGAATAGCAGATGCGCTATTGGGTTGAATGGCTTGTGGTGAAGACCCTCTCCTTGAAGGCAGCTGTGCTGCCTCGCCCGTTGTGCCTGGCTGGGGGGAGGTTTTTCGGACTCCTGTTCTACTACCTCTGTCCGAAATTGAGGAAGATAGCCTTGAGCAATCTCGATATCGCCTTCCCTTCGACATCCGGAGGGGGGGATAAGCGAAAGATTGCCCGCAGGTCTTTCTCTCATTTCGGCTCGGTGATTATGGATATTTTATGGGGCGTAAGGGTCAAACAGGAGGCTATCCAGAGGCTGGTGGAATATCAGGGTCTGGAAAACCTGGAGCGTGCTTACGGCAAGGGGAGGGGAGTGCTGTTGTTCACCGGTCATCTCGGGCACTGGGAGCTGATGGGAGTGGCCCAGGGATATCTGGGCTTTCCCCTGAGCGTGGTCAGCCGTCCTCTTGATAATCCCTATCTGGAGAAGATGCTTTATAGCTACCGCTGCAAATCGGGCAACCGGGTCATCCATAAAAAAGATGCGGTAAAGGGGATACTGGAGGCTCTCAAAAAGAAGGAGGGAGTAGCTGTTCTTATAGACCAGAACACCTTGCCCCAGGAAGGGGTTTTCATACGCTTTTTCGGACGATGGGCGTCAACCACCCCCCTGCTGGCTTCATTAGCTCTGCGCACTAATGCGCCGCTCATACCCGCATTCGCCCTTCCGGTAAAGAATGGGCGATACAGGTTGATCTATGGGGAGGAGATTGAGCATGGTGAGTTCACTGACCGGAGTGAGGCGATTGTCAACCTCACCCAGAGATGCACCGATGTGATTGAGGGATTTATTAAGCGTTATCCGGAATACTGGTTATGGATTCACCAGCGATGGAAGAGTCAACCCCCACAAGAGGACTAAAGGGATGCCTGTCAAAAACAAAGTAAAAGAGAGAAAACATCCGCATGAGGAGTTTCGGTCCATCCTGGTCAGGGGCACCAACTGGGTTGGCGACTGCGTATGTTCTTTGCCCGCTTTGCGGGCCATCCGACGGAGTTTCCCCTCGGCTAAAATCACCCTCATGGTTAGACCATGGGTGGCGGGCATCTATCAGCCCTCAAAGCTTATTGACCATCTTCTGATATACGATAGAAGTGGAGAGCACAGAGGGGCAAGAGGATTCCTCTCCGCTGTGCGGCAACTCAAGAACGGGGAGTATGAGCTGGCTATCCTCTTTCAGAATGCCTTCCAGGCTGCTGCCCTGACCTTTCTTGCCCGCATCCCTCACCGCTGGGGTTATGCTACCGATGGTCGGGGTTACCTGCTGACCAGAGCTCTGCCGGTAAATAAAGAGACCCTGACGCGGCACCATGTCTATTATTACATCGAGCTTCTCCGGGGTCTGGGAATCGCCGGGGAGGAACCACCGCAGATGGAGTTACTCGTTGACGAAGGGGTTAAGGATAAAATGAGACAGCTCCTTCAAAGCCGGGGGGTCAGTCGGGAGAAGCCTCTGGTGGGGATTAATCCCGGGGCAGCTTTTGGTCCGGCGAAAAAGTGGCTGCCTGAGAGGTTTGCCGAGCTGGCAGACAGACTGGAGCAATCAGCCGGTTGTCGGGTGGTTATCGTGGGAAGCACGGGGGAGCGGGATATTGCCAGGGATATGACCAACATTATGAAGAGCACGCCCATTGTCCTCACCGGGGAGACAACCCTTCAGGAACTGATTGCGGTCATCAGCTTTTGCCAGCTTTTTATCAGCAACGACTCCGGCCCCATGCATCTAGCAGCCGCCCTTAAGGTTCGCACTATCGGCATCTTTGGACCTACTGACGAGCGGATAACCGGCCCCTGGGGGGAGGGGCACGCCGTGCTGAGCAAGCAGATTGATTGCCGCCCCTGTCAATTAGTCACCTGCCCCGCCGAACACCAGTGCATGAAAGCGATAACCGCCGAGGAGGTCTATTCGGTTGCCAGGCGGCAGCTGATGGAAACTGAAAGGGTGAAATCAGCTGACAACAGAGAAGATTTATAATAGAATAAGGAAGAAGAATAGAGTAAAGTGGTTTTTCTGGACACGGATGATACCGTAGCGACAGAGGAAGGCTGCGCGGACTGTCCGTGTAGAGTAGAGTTCCTTTTCACTCTGCCGTAGCCATTTTCCGAGGAGATAGTATCTGAAGTCCATAAACAGCTCATTAAGCTTCTTCGCCAGCATGATAAAGGCAGGTGCTGAGATATGAAACAAGAGAGCCTGAGAGAGAGACTATTAAAGATAATTGAGAAGTTTTCAGGAAAGAGGCTCCTGGTAGTGGGGGACATGATCGCCGATGAGTTCGTCTACGGGAAGATAGAGCGTATATCCAGAGAAGCTCCGGTGCTGATATTGAAGTATGAGGAGAGTGTGATTCTCCCCGGTGGGGGAGCAAACGCCGTCAACAACATCGCCACTTTAGGGGGAGTCGCCATACCCATCGGAGTAGTAGGAGAAGATGAGTCGGGCAGGAGGCTGCTAAAGGCTCTCACCAAAAAAGGGGTGGAGCTGTCACAATTCATAGTTCATCCGCATTATCGCACCCCCACGAAGAGCCGCATCCTGGCAGGTGGTGTTCACTCTACTAAACAGCAGGTGCTGAGGATGGACCGGGAGATTCCCTTCAATCGCTGGGAAGAGCTGTCCACCTCAATCATAAAGAGCTTCGATGCCCTGACCGAGCACCTCGATGCTATTATCCTATCCGATTATGGCTATGGGTTTCTTTCTCTGCCGGTCTTTCAGCATATTCTGAGTGAGGCTCACCGCCGAGGGATAATCATCAATCTGGATTCACATTACAATCTCCTCAGTTTTCCGGGTGTGACCGCTGCCACACCCAACGAGCCGGAGGTGGAGGCGGCTCTGCAAGTTACCATAGGAAAGGATGAAAAGGAGCTGGTAAAGGCCGGGAGAACCCTTCTGCAGAAATTAGCCTGCCAGGCGGTGCTGGTGACCAGGGGGAGCGATGGCATGAACCTTTTTGAAAGCGGCAAAGAGCCGGTTCACATAGGGATCCACGGCACCGATGAGATAGCCGATGTTACCGGGGCAGGGGATACGGTTATCAGCGTTTTCACCCTTGCCTTAGCTGCCGGAGCTACCTACTACGAGGCGGCACGGCTGGCTAACTACGCCGGAGGGATTGTGGTGATGAAACAGGCCACCGCCACGGTCAGCCAGCAGGAGCTCCTCCAGGCAGTAGAGGAAGACAATGCGGAATAGGGATAAGGTAAAAGGTCTTGAAGAGCTCCACAGGGAAATCACCAGGCTGAAGGAAGAGGGGAAGGTGATCGTCCTGGCTAACGGCTGTTTCGACCTGATTCATGTCGGGCACATCCGCTATCTCAAAGGGGCGAAGGCGCTGGGTGATGTATTAGTGGTGGGTGTGAACAGTGACCGCTCGGTGAAGCAGATCAAGGACGAAAATAGACCGCTGATGAGCCAGGACGAGCGGGCGGAGATTGTATCTGCCTTTGAATGTGTTGATTATGTGGTGGTTTTTGAGCAGCCGACAGTTGAAGAGCTTATCCTCACCCTGAAGCCACACTACCACGCTAAAGGAACCGATTATACCGAGGAGAGCGTTCCCGAAAGGGGTATATCCGCCCGTTGTGGTACACTTACAAGGGTGGTGGGGGGAGACCCCAAGGGTCACTCCACCAGCCTGCTAATCAGAAAGATAATAGAAAAATATGGAGCCAGCCATTGATACCTCCCAGGTCAGAAAGATTCTTATAATAAAGATGAGCTCCCTGGGGGATATAGTTCATACTCTCCCCGTCCTCCCCTTACTTAAAGAGAGGTTTCCCGAGGTAGAAATCTCCTGGCTGGTAGAAAAAAAGCACCAGCCTCTGCTTCTTCAAAATCCCTTTATAGACAGGCTGATAACAGTAGATACCCTGAGGTGGCGAAAAAAGCCTTTCAGCTTATCCACTTATCGGAAGCTTTTCGCCGCCGTAAGAGAGCT
>JAOUOQ010000090.1 GCA_029880275.1 Candidatus Aminicenantota bacterium
CGTTTTATCCGATATTGCAGGGGTGGAAGAGGAGTTCATCCACGACCAAGAGCTTCTGAGCAGCCTGAAGGTTACTTATCTGATCCCCTTTGTGAGCAAAGGGGAAATAAAAGGGTTGCTGAGCCTGGGAAGAAAAAAAGACGGGAGTTGGCTGAGCAGCGAAGACCTGGAATTAGCTGCTGCCTTGTCAGGTTCGGCAGCCATGGCCATTGAGAATGCCATACTCTATCAGTCGGTGGAGAAAAAAGCAGCAGAGCTGGAAGCCCTTCAGGAGTTTAACGATAACCTGCTGGAGAGTCTTAATGCGGGCATCCTGGTGGTAGACTTGCACCAGCGGATAATAAGCTGGAACAGAAAGCTGGAGGAACTTTGTCAGATAAAAAGGTCCAGAGCAATGGGCAAAAAGCTCGACCAGGTGCTTCCAGCAGATTTTCTCCGCTCCATAAACAGCCTTATGAGTCCCGAAGGGTGGAGTTCTTCCCAGTTATTTAACCTTTACAAGCTGAATCTGGTAAATAAAAAAGGGAGGAAATCCGTTATCAACCTATCTATCTCCCCACTGTTTACCAATGAGCATCGCTTTTATGGCAAGATAGTTATCTTCGATGACATTACCGACCAGGTGAATTTGGAAGATCAGCTTCTGCAGGCTGAGAAGCTTGCCTCCCTCGGTTTTCTGGCGGCAGGCATAGCCCATGAGGTCAACACCCCTCTGACCGGTATCTCAAGCTACACCCAGATGCTGATGAGGGAAGTCGATGACAGTGACCCCAAATCTGAAATACTGCACAAGATGGAGCAACAGACCTTCCGAGCTTCTCAGATTGTTAACAATCTGCTCAACTTCGCCCGCCAGAGCAAAGGGCAATTCACCGAGCTTGATGTCAACCAGGTGATAACCGACACCATTTCTCTCTTCGAATATCAACTCCGAAGCAGTGGGATAAAGCTGAAGCTTAATCTGGAAGATTCCCCACCGCCCATCCGCGGGGACAAAGGAAAGCTGCAGCAGCTCCTCCTCAACCTCCTCAAAAACGCCACCGAATCCATGCCCCAGGGAGGAGAGCTGGGCATCTCTTCTAAAACAGAAAACGACTCCGTATTGGTATCCATAAGGGATACAGGGGCGGGAATAGCCAAAGAAAACCTCCCCAAAATCTACGACCCCTTCTTTACCACCAAAAAGGGGAGACACGGGACAGGGTTGGGACTTTCGGTCAGCTATGGGATTATACAGGAACATTCGGGTTCCATATCGGTTAAGAGCTCCCTGGGTAAGGGGACCGATTTCATCATTAAGCTTCCAGCCTTGAAGGTTCATTATGAAGAAAAAAGGTAGAATGCTGGTCATCGACGATGAGCCCTCTATGCAGGAGGTTCTCAAAAAACTCCTGAAGGACGATGGATATGAGGTGACTGTAGCTTCCAGTGGCAATGAGGGCTTACACAAGCTGGAGCAGAGTGGGTATGACCTGGTCATCTGTGATGTGATGATGCCGGATATGAATGGGCTTCAGACCTTAGAGGAGATAAAGAAGTTAGAGCCTGAGCAAATGGTCATCATGATAACTGCTTACGGCTCAGTAGAAGATGCCATAAGCGCCATCAAAGGCGGGGCTTTTGATTATATCACCCGCCCCTATAAGAACGAAGTGGTGCTTAATGCTGTCCGGCGAGCAATTCAGCAAAGATATCTTATTGAAGAAAATATCAACCTGCGCAGCATCTTGAAGAAATACCGCTTTGAAGATATGGTGGGCAAGAACAAGATGATGCAGGATGTATTCAAACTTATCCTTCAGGTCGCTCCCAGCAAGAGCACGGTGCTGATCGAGGGTGAAAGCGGCACCGGAAAGGAACTGGTTGCTACTGCCATCCACCAGAACAGCTCGCGGACAAACAAATCCTTTGTGGTGGTAAACTGCGGCACCGTGCCTGCCGACCTGCTGGAGAGCAATCTATTCGGGCATGTCAAAGGAGCATACACCGGGGCCATATCCTCCAAAAGGGGACTCTTCGAAATAGCCGACGGTGGGAGCATCTTTTTTGATGAAATTGGTAATATCAATCTGGAGACCCAGGCGAAGCTCCTTCGGGTGATGCAGGAGAAGAAATTTATGCGGCTGGGAGGGGTAGATAACATTCAGGTAGATGTGCGCATTATCGCCGCCACCAATAAAAACCTGAATAAGATGTTGGATAGTGGTGAGTTCCGCGAAGACCTCTTCTACCGCTTAAATGTGATTAACATAAAGCTCCCCACTCTGCGGGAGCGTAAAGATGACATTCCTTTGCTGGTCAGCCACTTCCTTCAGAAGTATTGCCAGGAGAATAATAAGAGGCTGTGCCATATCACCCCGGAGGCTATGGCTTATCTCTGGAGTTATCACTGGCCAGGAAATGTGCGAGAGCTGGAGAACACCATCGAACGGGCAGTGGTTCTGTCTACTTCAAATATAATCGGAAAAGAGCTCCTCCCTGACTACATTATCAATCCCACCGTCTCCATAAGCTATCCCTTGCAATTCCCCTCCGACTCCCTCTCCTTCAAAGACATGGTACACGAATTTGAAAAGAAGTTAGTCCTAAATTCGCTGAAAATGGCTAATGGGGTGCAAAAGAAAGCTGCCGAGCTCCTTAAGATCAAACCGACCACTTTCAGCGAGATGCTCAAGCGCCTTAATATTGCCAATAAATAGCCCATACAAAAGCCCTCGTGTGGGAAGCGTAGAATTAAAACTCTCCATTTAAAGTTGAGCAATAATCAGAAGATTTTTTCTGTCTTATGCGATAATGTGAGGAGAATTGTGCGGGCAGGAGAGAATCTCACCAGCGAGGCGATTATTTTCTTCTATCGGCAGGAACCCCCATCTGGTCTCCCCTGGGAGGCTGACTCCTCCCCCTCTGTCTGGGGGCTAGCTTGTAGCTAAACTTCCACTGGTTATATTGGCTCTTTCCCTGGTAAATGAAGATAGACTTATCCTTGCTTTTGCTGTACACTCCGATTATAGAGTTAGTAGCCAGGGGTTGGGAGGATTCAGCTCCTGGCAGTCGACGACGGTCTTCCGGCAGCCCTCCCCTGAAATTGATAAGTTCCCACTTCCCATCCTTGGTCATGGGATCGGTGTATAATTTTCTGATGCACTTGGTCTTAAGGAGTTCTTCTAATTGTATCGGAAGGCGCCCAAACTTCCGATAGTAGCGGTCGATAGCTTCGATATATTGATTTCCTCGAAACAGGAGCTCCTTCTCCTTTTCCCGCTTCATGACATGACGCCATACAGGGACCGCCGCTGCCATAAGGATAGACATCACCCCGATGGCCACGATAACAGCCACCAGAGTGTAACCCTTCTCTGAACTCCTCATAATCTCCTCTATTCCTCTTAATTTAAATGTATTATGTTTTTCCCCCAAAGTCAAGAGGTAAGCTCCCATTTCTGGATACCGAAGATGCAACAAAAGAAGAGAAATCTCCTCTTTTCTTCTGCTCCATGATTTTTTCCTTTGTTTCAGCTCCCAATTCTGTTAAAATCTTCTAAAAATAAAGAGGGTATCACATGGTCAAGAAGATAAAAGTCGGAGTGGTTTTCGGAGGACAAAGTGCTGAGCACGAGGTTTCTCTGGTCTCTGCCACCTCCATAATGAGAGCTATGGACTCTTCCAAATATGTCATCGTCCCCTTCGGAATAACCACTAAGGGGGAGTGGGTGGCTGAGCCAGAGCCCATGACGAGTCTGAGGGGAAAAAAGGTTAAGCTCACCACCAAGCATCCCCCGGATTCCCTTCTGGGAGTAGATATTGCCTTTCCAGTACTTCACGGACCTTTCGGAGAGGATGGAACCATTCAGGGATTATTCGAAATGCTCAATCTTCCCTATGTGGGAGCGGGAGTGCTGGCGTCAAGCCTGGCGATGGACAAGGTGGCAGCTAAAAATGTCTTTGCCCAGCACAATCTCCCGCTGGTAAATTATATTTCGATAACCAGAGCTGAGTGGACACGCCGGGCTAACCAGATAATAAAAATTATTGAGGAGAAAATCGGTTACCCCTACTTTGCAAAGCCCGCCAATATGGGCTCCAGTGTCGGTATCTCTAAGGTCAAAACAAAGGAAGAGAAGCCAGAGGCTATCAACTTAGCCTTCCACTTTGACCGCCGGGTGATTATTGAACAGGCAGTAAAGAACGCCCGGGAGATAGAAGTCGCCATAATGGGCAACGATGAACTGACTGTCTCTGTGCCTGGAGAGATCATCCCAGGGGCAGAGTTTTATAATTACTATGACAAATATGTAAACGGCAAAGCCGAAGGCCTCATTCCCGCCCCATTGACCCGAGAGAAGAAAGAGGAGTTTCAGCAGATAGCTGAAGCAGCCTACCGGGCTATCGACTGTGCCGGGATGGCCAGAGTAGACTTCTTAATGGAAAGGGAAAGCCAGAAGGTCTACCTGAGCGAAATCAACACCATCCCCGGCTTCACCGCCATCAGTATGTTTCCCAAGCTGATGGAAGCCTGTGGGGTCAGCTATTCCAGGCAGATTGACCGTCTGATTGAACTCGGTCTGGAGCGCCATCGGGAGAAGAAGAGCCTCCGGTCAATGCTCGACCTCACAAGCGACTGGTACAAAAAGGATACCGAGGAGAAGCGATAGCGGATGAAGAATATCTTTCTGACCGGAAGACCGGGATGCGGCAAGACCACGGTAATTAAAAAGACCATCGCCCTGCTGGGTAAGGTCAGGCTAAAGGGCTTCTACACCGCCGAGATGCGCTCCGGAGGAATCAGGGTCAGCTTCCAGATAACCACCTTCGATGGGAAACAGGGGTTATTAGCCCATGAAAACCTCCAGATCAACAAAAAGGTGGGAAAATACGGCGTATGCCTGAAAGATATTGACGCAGTAATCGTGCCTTCCATCCGACCAGACCGGCAAACATCCCTTATCATCATGGATGAGATAGGCAAAATGGAATGCTATTCCGAGGAGTTCAAAAAAGCAGCCGTTCAAGCGGTGGAATGCGACGCAGTCGTCCTGGGAACCATTGCCATTGGAGGCACACCCTTTATTGATACTTTCCGACGCCGCTCTGATATAAAGCTTATCGAAGTCACCAGAAACAACCGTGAGCGTCTCCCCCAGGAATTAGCCGAAATCATATTAAAAAAGCTGAAAAAGCCATAGAGCTATCTCCAGCAAAGGATTCCTACCATAGACCCCATAAAGAAATCTCATTCTCTTGACGTAAATAATTATTGTATTATGGGGCACAATGGGGGAATAAAAAAGGCGAAGCTATACTCCCCATAACCAGCCCTGTTCAGCGAACGCGATGAGCATGTCAAGGGGTCCTCACCCAATTTGGCTTGACCGTTAGCGCTAACTTATGGTATAAAAATAAGAAAACCTCAGGGAAAGGATGGATTTTTTATAGGGCCTAAATATCACAAGCAGCTCCTATTTGCCATATTTATGATGTTTTCGCAAAGGGATAAAGTGCGAGGAACAAAGGGCATATTCTATCCGGTCATCATATTCATTCTGCTTTTCTTATTGTCTCCTTTGGCTTTGTCCCACGAGGTTAGTATCGTCCCGCAGCACAACCAAGCAAAACCCCAGAAAAAAGAAGAGCCCAGAAAATTCCACCTGCCCATAGAGGTGTATCTACCACGCTCTTTCTCCGAAGCGAACTCTGACCAGCAAGCTGGGAAGCTCGACCTCTCCCTCGATTTCCTATACGATTACAGTGAATTCTTCGAATACAACCGATACCTCATCTACTACCGGATGACCCGGCGAATTACCTTGAAAAACTTAAATATTATCTTCGGAGGTCCGGCGAGACCATTCGCCGGCGCTCCCATATGGGATGGACTTTTTCTCCCTGTCCATTCTTTACACCGTGACCCGGTATTGCGAACTTTCTGGTGGGATTGGTAGCTGCCAAAATCCAATTAAAACATTACCGCGCATAATAATTTATGTCAGAAAAGAGCCACCGCTGTGAAGCCTTTACCAGGAAGGTGAGTGATATGTCTGACAGGATGAGAGATTCGAAAACAATGATATGTTTGCCATTGCTATTCATAGGCTTGTGAGGTAAAGTCTATTTTTCTGAAAAGGATTTAAACGCTAAAAGGAGGAAAAAATATGAGCAAAAAGGCAACGGGATGCTTAATAGCTCTGGGAATATTCCTTGCGCTCCTGGTCGTTCTCTTTCTGGCCACCCTGTTTACCTTGAGAGCTCCATCTATAAAGGCAAACACGGTGCTGGAACTCCCCATTGAGGGGACTCTAATAGAGTGTGCACCCATCTCCATGCTGGAGAGGTTTTTCATGGCGAAGGTGACCGTAGTGTGGGATGTCCTTCAGGTTCTCCAGACAGCCGCCAAAGATAACGAAATTTCAGGGGTAATTCTAAAAATCAGCCCACTCAATAGCGGACTGGCTAAGATTCAGGAGCTGAGAAAGGGAATCATCGATTTCAAACGCTCGGGAAAGTTTGTCCTCTCTTTTATGGAAACAGCGGGAAACAAGGAGTATTATCTGGCATCTGCCGCCGATGAGGTCTGTCTGGTGCCCGTTGGGGATTTGAATCTCACCGGGCTGGTCACCGAAGTTGCCTTCTACCGCGGCTTTTTTGACAAATGGGGCATGATACCCAACTTTGAACATATTGGCAAATACAAAAGCGCCTCCGATATTCTCACTCGCAAGGATATGTCCCCTGCCCATCGGGAGGCGACCGACTCCCTTCTGGACAGCCTTTACCAATCTCTCTTAAAGGATTTAGCCCAGCGGAATAAACTCTCCAACCCGAAAAATATCCAGGAGCTCATTGACAGGGGTCCCTTCACTGCCCAGGAAGCCCTTGACGATGGTCTGGTAGACCAGCTTCTCTATGAAGACCAGTTTTACGAGCTTGTCCGCCAGAAGAACAAAGGGCAACTCCCCTTAATCACCGACAAGGATTACCAGCGCTCTGTCATGAGACCCTCGGCATGGGGGTGGCGCCCTAAAATAGCCCTTATCTATGCCACCGGCACCATTTCCACTGGAGAGAGCTTCTATGCACCCCTGGTAGGCAAGGTTATGGGCTCAAAAACCATATCTCAGGCCATACGGTCAGCACGGAAGAGCAGCTCCATCAAAGGGATTGTCTTCCGCATAGATAGCCCCGGCGGGTCGGCTCTGGCTTCTGACATCATCTGGCGGGAGGTAGAACTTACTCAAGGGGAAAAACCCTTTGTGGTTTCCATGTCGGATACCGCAGCCTCAGGGGGATATTACATCGCTATGGGAGCCGACAAGATTGTAGCTCAGCCAACAACCGTCACCGGTTCAATCGGAGTTATATCGGGCAAGTTCGACCTGCGGGGTCTATACGATAGGCTGGGAATCAACAAAGAAGTAATCAGTCGGGGCAAGAATGCAGACCTGTTCTCCGACTATCGGAGCTTCTCTCCGGAGGAGAAGGAGATTCTGCTGAAGATGATAGGGAATATCTATAAAAACTTCGTCCACAAGGCAGCCCTGGGGAGAAAG